>CAZXMD010000111.1:0-6105 GCA_964641635.1 uncultured Candidatus Finniella sp.
ACTGAGGCGGTGGATTTCATCAATAAACAGAACATCACCGGGCTGAAGGTTGGTTAAGAGAGCCGCTAAGTCTCCAGCGCGGGCAATGATGGGGCCTGATGTCGTGCGAAAATTAACCCCCAGTTCCCGGGCAATGATTTGGGCAAGGGTTGTTTTGCCCAAGCCTGGTGGGCCAAATAAGAGCACGTGGTCCATGGCATCGCCGCGGTTGCGGGCGGCTTCAATAAATACGCTTAAATTAGCTCGAACAGGCGCTTGTCCCGTAAAGTCTTTCAAAGTTAACGGGCGAAGAGAGACTTCTCCCAGATCTTCTTCAAGAAATTCAGGGGTGCTGATACGGGCGTTGGGCGTTGCTTCAACCATGATTGGCTCCGCCGGCTAAAGGTTGAGACAGAAGGTTTAAACCCTGTCGGATCAGCGCTTCCGTGGAAGCGCCCGGGCCTAAGGCATGGGAAGATTTGGCAATAGCTTCAACGGCTTCCGGGCGGCGATAACCAAGGTTGGTAAGAGCGGATATGGCTTCACTCATGCCACTGGCCATAGACGTAATGCCCGGTATTGCGCTTGAAATAGCCGTGGACATTTCTAACCCAAACCCGCCAACCTTGCCTTTTAATTCTGCAACAATGCGCCCTGCAAGCTTGGGTCCGACGCCCTCGGCGCGCGTAACCATGCTTTGGTCTTGGGTCACTATGGCGCGATGGAGCTCATCGGCAGATAGGGCTGTGAGAAGCGCCAGCGCGACTTTGGCCCCAACGCCCTGGATGCCCAGCAACAATCGGAACCAGGCGCGCTCACTCTCTTGAGAAAAGCCAAAAAGTTGAGTTTGCTCATTGCGCACCAAGGTTTCGATGAGAAGAGAAAATTTTTCACCATTTTGAGGGAGCTGAGATAACGTGCGCCCGGACGCAAAAACCTGGTATCCCACACCATTTACATCCATAATGAGCCAGTCCGGGCCAGTGGAATCAAGCAATCCGGTTAATTTTGCAATCATTTAAATAAAGCCTTTTTGAGAGGTATTTTTTGTAACGATACCACGGGGCTTTGCCGTACCCAATCATTTTCCCTCTCAACATTCACAAAAAGTCATGTCAGAATAATCAAACACGAGAAGCCTAATCAGAAAATGAGGCACACCATGCTGTCAACACAAGACAATATTGATCTTACGATCCAGACCCCTTTAGGAAAAGATGCCTTGATTCTGAATCGGTTTGACGGTGTGGAGCAGATTTCCGACCCTTTCTGTTTCTCCCTTGAGATGAGTTCGACGTCTCCAACTCTTGATTTATCCAAGCTTGTCGGTAAAGAGGTTCAAGTTACTTATAAATATGGGAAAGGAAAGCGGTATTTTTGCGGGGTTGTGGGGTCGGCCGAGCAAGGATGGACTGTTCGTAAAGGCAAGCATACTTTCACGAATTACTATGCAAAAGTTTACCCTACATTCTGGATGCTGAAATTTACCCGTGATTACCGGATATTTCAGAATAAATCAGCCATGGATATTATCAAGGTTATCTTGAGCGAAAATGGCGTTACGGAGATGAAAGATAAGACAACTTCGTGTGGAAAGAGGGTTCGGGATTATTGCGTGCAATATGGGGAAAGCTGCTTTGACTTTGTTTGCAGGCTTATGGAAGAAGAAGGTATTTTCTATTTCTTTGAACACACCAGCTCAAACCATACAATGGTTCTTATAGATGATTCGAGTGCCGCCAAGGATGTGGAGCCTGGTAAAATTGAATATATGCAGTCTTATTCCGGGACAATGCGGTACAATATCGTTCACACCCTTCGTATGCAGGAGCAGGTTGTTGCGAAAAAATTTGCGGCGGCCGACTATAACTTCGTGACACCCGATACCCACCTTTACAATAAGGTGACGGGAGAAGGGATGGGGGGCGAGGTCTATGACTACCCGGGCATATTCATGAATAAAGGTGAGGGTGATTTAATTGCTGATCATCGCATTCAGTATTTGGAATGGGCAAAAATAACCCTTAAAGGTGAATCAACAACGCCGGCATTTTGCCCCATGTTTGCGTTTACGTTGAAAGATCACCCCCGTGCGGACTGGAACAAGAAATTTAACCTCTACCGGGTTCGCCACCTCATCCGGCAGGAGGCTGATGAAGGCGAGGAACTCTATGGATGTGAATTTGTGGCCTTTCCCAATACGGTTCCCTTCCGCGCACCTCGCGTAACTCTGAAGCCCCTTATTTGGAGTACGCAAACAGCGATTGTGACGACGAAGTCGGGAGAGGAAATATGGTGTGATGAGTACGGAAGCATCAAGGTGCATTTTCACTGGGACCAACGGGGCACGAAAGATGAAAAGAGCTCGTGCTGGATTCGCGTGGCCCAGCTTTGGGCTGGGAACAAGTGGGGTGGTGTGTTTACCCCCCGTATTGGCATGGAAGTGGTTGTTACTTTTCTGGATGGGGATCCGGATCGACCCTTGATTACGGGGTGTGTTTATAATGGGAAAAATGCAAATCCGTATGCGAAAAGCGAACCGACCAAAAGTACGATCAAGTCCGATACGACCAAAGGAAGCGGTGGATTTAACGAATTTCGATATGAAGATAAAAAAGGCTCTGAACAAATTTTTCTTCATGCTCAAAAGGATTGGGATTCGGAAGTTGAGCACTCCCGCACCCTTCTGATCAAGACGGGGGATGATACCTCAACCATCAAGAAAGGCCAGCGAACGGTGACGTTGAACGGGGAGGATACGGGGCATGATACCCTCACCCTTGATAAGGGGAACCGGATGGTTGAACTGAAGGGATCGGGGACAACGAACACCCTTTCGATTACCGATGGCGATGATATTATTACAATATCGAAAGGAAATCAGGAAACGACCCTCGATAATGGAAATCAGACGGTTAATATTACAGGAAATAGAAGTGCGACAATTTCAAAAAATGACACGCTGAAAATTACGGGTAACCTGGATATTCAAGTGACAGGGAATATTAACATTAAATCGTCGGCGAACATAACGATGGAAGCCACAGGGAATCTTACGCTGAAAGGCGCTGTCGTTATGATTAAAGCTCAAGGTGGCGCAACGATGGATGGCGGCCCGACCGCTCTTGTGAAGGGTGCTACAGCCACCCTACAGGGCTCAGGTTCGGCAGTTGTAACGGCTCCGGCAGTAGCTATTGGATAAACGACGAACAAAGAGATAGAGGAATAAAAGGGGTATGGATACATCTGGTACGGCGAGTATATTATCTCTTGATCCGGGATCTGATCCTGCGGATCTCCTTGAGTCTGATTCTAAACCCGAAGAACAGTCACCCCCCACTGTTGTTGAAAACCATGATGATAACGGAGTGTTAACGCAAAAGGCGACATACGTTGACGGTGTTCTGGAAGGGGAATTTCTGGCTTATAACCCCCAAGGAACCGTGATTAAAAGGTTCTTTTACCATCAAGGAAAACTGCAGGGAGAAGCCTTGATTTATAATGATGATGGGAAGCTGACCCAACGGCTGACATATGAAGACGGTGTTTTGGACGGGCCTATGCAGATTTTTTCGAGCGATGTTATGGTTGCTGAAATTCCCTATGTAAAGGGTGTTCGAGAAGGCATCATGCGCACGTTCGCCCCGAACGGGCGTGTACAGTCGGAAACGACCCTTCAGGCAGATAAAGAAAATGGAACACGTACGATTTACAATCCGGAACTGGGCATTATTGTTCGTACGGAAACACTTGTGGATGGCGTGGTTGAGGGGCAAAGCCTTACTTTTTATCCAGGGGGGGCCGTTATGATGCAACAGACTTTTGTCAAAGGGCTGCCCGAGGGCCGCTCCGTTAGTTTGTATCAAAGTGGCGCCATTCAACAGATTGCCATTTATGAAAAAGGGGCTTTAGCGGGCCCTCCCCAGCAATATGATCTGGCAGGAAAGGAGATTTAGGCATGGGACTGCAAGTTGTCAATAGTGCGCCTTGCACTTGTTCTTTTGGCACAGCGCCGTCTTCTCTTATGGTCCTGCCGACAAATTGCGTGAATGCGGCTAAACAACCTGCTGCAACCATTATGGATAATATTCCTTTTGTAAATGTTATGCCATTCGCCATGTGTACGAGTATGGCAAACCCTGCTGTTGCTGCTGCCACAGCCGCGGCATTGGGCGTGCTAACACCCATGCCGTGTACACCTGTGCCGGCCGGGCCCTGGGTGGTAGGCGTGCCGACAGTGACTATAAAAAACATGCCGGCTTTGGATGATGCCTCAACATTGATGTGTTCTTATGCAGGTGTCATAAAGATTACGTTTGCGGGGCAAGCGACGGTCACCAACTGATAAAAAAAGCGGCCGAAGCCGCTTTTTTTAAGAATCACCATTGACAAAATTATCGACGGTCGCCCATGAAGTGGAGCATGTACAAGAAGAGGTTGAGGAAATCGAGGTAAAGCCGTAACGCACCCATCAATGCTTTTTTCCCCATCACTTCTTCGCCATCGCCTTCATAGTACATCAGTTTAATCGCTTGAGTGTCATAAGCCGTTAGGCCTGTAAACACGAGCACGCCAATGACGGAGATTATAAACTGCATCGCGCTGCTTTGCATGAACATGTTAATGACGCTAGCAATAATAATTCCGATGAGTCCCATAAACATGAAAGATCCCATCCCGGAGAGATCTCTTCGCGTTGTATATCCATAAAGGCTCATAACGCCGAATAGGGAAGAGGTAACGAAGAAAACGCGCGCAATGCTCGTACCTGTGTAAGCCAGGAAAAGAGAAGCCAGTGATAGCCCCACCATGGCTGAATAAATCCAGAACAAGGCCTGGGCGGTTGCGTATTTTAATGTGTTAATCCGATAGCTCATGAAGAACACCAACCCGAGAGGAGCAAAAATAACCAACCACTTGAGGGGCGTTCCGAAAATGAGTTGCATCATCTCAGGTGAGTTGGCAACAGCGTAGGAAGCGCCGCCTGTTAACAGAAGGCCGAAAGCCATAAACATATAAACACGGCTCAAGTAGGAGCGTAAGCCCTGGTCAATGCCCTCTAGTGCTTCGGCTCCTTTTTGGGCGCGCCAGACGGTTTTATCTTCAATTTTGCTCATGACATTCTCCTTAATTTGAATGAAACCTAAGAAATAATACGACGATCCGGGGTAAAAAAGCAATCCTGTGATTTTAGGTGGGGTGAATTGTTGAACAAGGGGTATCAATAGGTCTGACAGCGTCCCATGGGCTGATAATCAATCATTAACGATTTATGGATATTATGGAGTTTGAATACACATTCACATGGGGTTTAGGAACATGAAGAAATTTATTTTATTATTTGCAAGCGCATACGCGATGATCACAAGTTCTATATATTCTATGGAGGGTCTTGCTTTAGGGGCAGCTCAAGGTTTGCTGCCGCTCCTGGAACCCATTGTTCAAGAGACTGTCGTTGATGGGATCAAGCATCTTAAAGGGGTTGTTACAGGCAAAAAATGCGCCTTTGGGTGTAGAGAGTTAGGCGCTCCTTACTGTAAGTCAGAAACTTTTATGTCTGCTTGTAAGGGAGGCTGTCAGTCAATATACCAGGTAGGAGGCTATGAACTTCGCATCCGTTTTAAAATTAAGGAAAATGGTAAGGAAGATTGGTCTTTAGCGAACTGTGTCAGGCATGGAGTTCAAGGAGGAACAAAAACAAGTACAGGAAAGGGGAATGCCAAATCAATTGCCCTGTATTCCCAAAAGGATTTTGAGAGCCTGTTGAGGCTCATTTCTCTCCAGATGGCGGCACGCGATGTTGTGAATTCCAAAGGAGCAAAATTGACGGAAGAGGGCCTCAAAACAAAAGGAATGAGCCGTGAAAAAGCGATTCAAGCAGCAGGGGAGCTTATTAAGCATATAGAGGCGTCTATTGAGCAAAATGTCAAAGATGGCGTTTATGGGAATCAGTAGAACTTGTCGATTGCTTTCATAAGCAGTATGGGATATGTCACCAGATCTTTGGTCGAAGCAAAGAAGTCAAAGTTCTAGAAATAAGACATTATTGAGAGTGTTAACAAATAAGTGACGCATTAAGATCAACCGTCTTGTTAACATGGAATGCAGCAAACAAGCCCATAGTAA
>CAZXMD010000112.1:0-6101 GCA_964641635.1 uncultured Candidatus Finniella sp.
TACGACCTTTTTTGGTTTTCTTGACCCAGTATATCTTCTTCTTCCCTGTCAGGTTCAGGCAAGAGTTCATACCAATGCCATCCTCGCGCATGTTCCCCAAAGAAAGGTTCCGCAAACCCCGCTTTTATGGTCAAGAAACCAAGCAGCAGGATTTTCAGGAGGTTTGATATGACGATGGGTTTCAAACTGTAACGCATTACAACCCTTTCTCCTTCAGCTTTTGAAGATCTTGGGCAGATTTTTCATCGAGAGGCTTCGCATCGAGATGCTCCGCGTTGGGATGTTCCGCATTGAGATGCTTTGTGGCAAGCTGTTTTTGATCAATTCGAGGCTTGGTGAGCAGCGTCATGTTTTCTTGAAGCCGCTCGGCGCTGACCTGGGCCAATGACTGCTTTTGATCTTTAACAACCGTTTTGTTTTGGATATCTGCAAAGATTTCCGAGAAGTTGATTTTACTGAAATCAATCCGGCTTAGCTGTTCAGGAGACAGCCCATTGCAATCCGGCGACTCGACGTTTCCCCATCCAAGCCCCAATTGGGCACGGCCATTTTCCTGAATGAGCCGCGCCATTTTGGTGCCATAACAGCAGAAGGTTGTTTTTTTGCGAAGGCAACTATTAAAAACCGCATCCTTTTCAGCACAATAGGTGCCAACCTGAACACACAAGTTCTTATCGCGTAAGTTGCGCAGTTCTATTTCGGCTTTATCGCAATCGGACAGGTGCAAGGTTACGCCCCATCCATGGTCAGGGCCACAGCAATCCCGAAAACCCAAACAGTTCCGCGTACACCAACGGTGGGAGCCTTTAAAGATGACTTTAAAATCCCGCAGGTCGTTCTGGGCTTCCCGTAAAGCGTAGAGGTGGCTCATGGCGTTCATCATTTCCCCATTGGCCTCATAGGAAGTATCCGCACAGTTCCCGGTCAGGCAAAACGGGCTTCCTTTATTGATGCCCACGACATGTCCGGCAGAGCGTTTGCCCGTGGGGCAGCTATAGGTTTGCTCCCATAGGACACAAACATCTCCGACTTTTTCCTTACAAACCGAATTGATCTGATAGCAGCCTTTCTCCCGTAGTCCTGAACAGGAGCTGGAGACAGGGGGTGTTTTAAAGCACCCATAGACAAAGTGTTCCTCAAAATGGTCGCGTGTAACGGGTTCCCCCTGGATGGTTTTTGTTTCGTTCTTCTGGCTTGTGGTTTTGCTCACATATCGGCAAAGACCTTTTTCCGTAAGGTCTTCCGGGACAGCGCATCCGTCGATCCATTTATCGGTAGCCTCGACTTTTTTATGCCGGGTAATGACATAATCGCCACCACGGCATCCGGCACACCTGTATTTTCTCCCTGTTCTCTTGTTTGCCCAGTGTTCTATGCACCACTTGGGATTGGTGTAGCCCGCTTCGGGCGTGATGTTTAGGGTAACTTCCAAGCGTTTTGAGCAGCTTTGGGTATACTCGTCCCCACCCTCAATACAGGTCCTGGTTTCTTCTGCGGTATCCCCATCCGGATCCGGGAGTTCTACAATTTCTTCATCAATGGCTTTTTGCGGATCGGAAATAATCTGGTTGGCTTCGACAAACAAAGGATCGGTGTCGGGATCGATTTTGAAGATTTTACGGTCTTTTGCCTGGACACGAAGGTGTTGAGACGTCTCATTGGTCCTTGCGTCCGCAAGGGCGGCATCCCCTAATGTTTCCGCATTCAATAAGGCCTCTTTGGGCTTGTCGGTTTGGAACCCGGGGATATCATGGGGATTAGTGGATTTGGCTGCGCTGAGGGGATCCCCCATGAGGGAAGAAGCAAAAGATTTGCCGTCGTGGTGGATCCGGGTTTGCGGAGTTGCCTGAACCGATTGTTGTACCTGAGGTTGCTTTTGTTGCTGGTGTTCCCTTAAGGCAGCCCTTCTTTGGTCCTCCTCCATCTGCGCCATACGTTTCTGGGCGGCCTCTTTTTCAAAAGCAATCCTGTCCGCAATTGCTTTTTCTTTCGCTTGTCTTTCAGCTTCTTTCTTTGCAGCTTCCTGTTTCTCGGCTTCCGCTTTTTCAGCGGCAGCTTTTATTGCGGCTTTCTCCCTTTCCGCCGCCTGAGCCGACTGTTGGGCATTCGCTCCCGCCTGTTGAGTAAACTGCCAATTTCCAAAGAGTCGCCCGAAGAAGTTGTCCGATGTTTTGCTCTCCTGTGGGAGGCTGAGCATAACCCCCAGGATAGCCAAAACAGTTTTGCCGCTGGTGAGATTGTTCATCTTCCATTTCTTGTCAAAGGTGTTCATGGGACCTCCCCAACGCGTTGATCCTCAAACGTCTTCACAACAAAATCCAGCGTTACATTTCCCTTCAGGGTGTGAATTGCTTTCCCATCTTCAAGCCGCACAAAGGTCGGAACCGATGTAACGTGATGGGCCTCAAACAGTTCGGGATGGATATCAACGGCAATGCCAAGCTCCTGAATTTTCTGGGCTGTCTTGACAAAACTGTCCCGGTAAAGCCCGCGCATGACCAACACCACATTATGTTTTTGAGGCGCGGCTCCTTGGGTCGAGACCCTTTGCGACACGTCCCTTTGAGTCGAGACTCTTTGCGCTTCTTGCGCTAACGTCTTAAGGCTGGCTTCCGGCATCGAAAAGGAGACAAACACCAGAATGCGATCCGTATTTTCTTGGGGAGTCGAGCCTCGCGGAAGAGACACGCTTTCAGGAACGGGCGACTTTGTGTCTTTTACGCATCCTTTGGCTGAATCGGCACTTCCTTTTAATCCTTGAGATGGGCAGCTTTTTTTTGAAGGCCCGTTTTCAAAGAAATCATGGGCAAAGAAATTCCCGGCCGGCTTTCCATTGAGGAGCTTGCCGGTTTCTTTTTGGACTTCTGTCGCCTGTTCAATTGCATCTCTTAAAGCCTCTTGGAAAAGCGCAGGATTTTCTTCAGCAAACGCTTGAACACAAACAATAATAGTCATAAAAATCAAAGTCGGGTAACAGAGAAGATGTCTCCACCTTCTCCGTCCCCTAAGAACCGGACTTGACACTTTCGCGTCATCCGGCTCAAGCCTCTTTAAAGCCTTATTGTTAAGACCCAGCATCACATTTTACTCCTTTCCGATAGTGGACTTGGCGGTGGCAGTTTAGATGGAGCATCATCAAATTTGTCAGACTGTTGTCTCCGCCTTCAGAGCGTGGTTTGATATGATGTATATCCCAGGCCTCATCCGTCATGATGAGTTGGTGGCATACTGGACAAACCCCTTTCTGTTGCTTCCAGATTTCATCTAGCTTCTTTCTCTTGAGATTTCTTATCATTTTGATATAAGAACGCTTTTCGAGATACGGTTTCCAGATTGGATCGTACGGATTGCAGGTTGATCGTATTTTGATATGTCTTCTGATAGGAATTCGCGTTGGGTCGTACAGGGTTATAACCCTCTTCTTACCCGTTTTTTCTTCCTGAACTTTGGCTGCGAAGCACCAGTCGCTTCTTCCGTCATGGATGAAGTATTTGTTTTTGACCCATTGTGCTCCTTTGTTCGGGTGGCGAGATCGCGCCCAACTCCAAAGGATTTTCCATAATTCATGCCGGATTTTGCAGAAAGTGTTTTTTGATACTACATAACGATGGTACTGGCACCATCCCCTAATTTTGCGGTTTAACGCCTCTATTAGAAGGTGGTGAGGCATCATTTTATTCGCTTTTGCAAAATCTCGTATTGATTTCAGGAACTTTAGTACGCTGTCCTTGGAGGGACTAATGAGAAGTTTCCCATTATATTTGCGTACTGTTTGCCCAAGAAAATCAAAACCCTTATCGATATGAGTGATTCTGGTCTTTTCTCGTGAGAGTTTAAGGCCTCGCACATTAAGGAAATTTTCCACTAAGGGAAGAATTTCTTCTTCCAACATTTGTTTCGTTCTTCCTGTGATTACGAAATCGTCTGCATATCGGATGTAGTTCACCTTATGGGCTGGTTTCCGAGAGGATATTTTCATCGGGTATTTTGCCGACAAAAGTTTACCCAGGCCATCAAGGGCAAGATTTGCCAAAATTGGGGAGATGATCCCCCCTTGGGGTGTCCCGCGATCTGTCGTATGAAAAGACTTTTTGCTCATGAAGCCAGCTTTTAGCCATTCTTTAAGGATGTTCTTATCCATGGGAATGTTGTTTAAAAGCCAGTCGTGATTAATGTTATCAAAGCATCCTTCGATGTCGGCTTCGAGTATCCATTGAGCTCCACACTTTCTAGACAAAGTGGTGAAGCATTGTTCAATCGCGTCTGCTGTTGATCGTTGTTGGCGGAACCCGTAGGAGTGTTCGTCCCCAAGAGTTTCAGCTACAGGATCAAGAGCAAGGCGGTAGAGCGCTTGCATGGCTCGATCTTTCATTGTTGGTATGCCTAAAGGGCGACTTTTCCCGTTCGCTTTAGGAATTATTACCCTCCTGAGGGGCAGAGATTTATATCCTCTTCTCCTCAGCGATAACAGGGCATGATATTTACATTTGGGTGTCGACCAAACTTCTTTATCCACGCCTGGTGTTTGTTTGCCTCTGTTCTCTGTCACACGCTTCACGGCAATTGCCTTGCCACTGAACGAATGAGTGAGAAGATGTTGCAAAGATTTAACTTTGTTCCATCTTTCTTCTTGTATTGCCTTAACGATACGAGTTTGGAGCCTTTGAACGGTTTGGTGGGACTGTTTCCAGTTTATACTGTGCCAGTCCGTCATTCCGTCAGGAAGTGCACCAGTTGCATCGTTTGAATTCACTATCATCTGCTTTCCTCCTTTAAAAGGTTGATCAAACGTTCTCGTCAAAAGAGACCTCGTGGAAGTCTGCCCGCTTTCGCGTGAAGTGATGTTTCAACTTCTATCCCCTTCATTACAAAGAGGCTTTTGCTTTCTCCACATTCCTTTACCTGCATCTCTATCAGCAGTTTCTTGCGAAACCCCCTTCCTGACTTCTTAGGAAGAGATACAGGCTTACTGTGTTCCCCTTGTGGAACAACGAACGACTTAGGCTCTGTCTTTACTCCGATGGTTATTTATTTATCTACGTACCGTGTGCCTACATCACGGAAACCTGACCATTTACCTTTTGGTGGAGCCTGTCAGCATCTTTGGCTCCTTAACGTGTAACGAAGCTTTCAACAGTTCACATTTGTTAGCCATATCGTTCTAATCTTGCCCTCCGACCGCTTGATGCTTGCCGTCATATCACCCCCTCCCGGTTCTGATACTCCCTCACAGGAAGAGGTCGTTCCGAATCGCTTCACACCAGCAGATTACTCCGCTCGCATGGATTCGTTGATTCAGCTGGTAGAACAGCTGGTTTAGTCCAGATGTCGAGATCCCTCCTTTCCTTAGGCCAAACAGTTCACACAAGAGACTTTCACATCGCACGAAGGCAGCACGACCGTTTCCTCCAAATCAGATAGCCAAAATCCTCCCCTTGATAGGGGTATTCCTTTCCTGTCCCCCATAGAACTTCACTGCGGCCAAGGGGGTGGCATCCACCCGATGTAGACGGTATGGGATAAACCATTTGCGTTTTGTATTGGGTTTTGCGGATGATGGGCATGGGATACTTGTCACAAAGGCCATCTACACCCACATATCCCCAGAGCAGGCCTTCGCGGTGAAGCTTGGCAATCATTCTCTGGGCAGCCAGTAAACTCCCCTGAACGCCGCCTACATGAGCAGTTACCGTTCCTGTAAAGGGATAAAGGCTTCCCTGGCATCCGCCGCACCAGAACAGATAATCATGGGAAAATCCTGTTGATGCGGTTAAGCAATCGGCAGCACAAGCCGCCTGGGCGATGGGATTGCCGAACAATACGGCTTCGGGATTAAGGATAAAGGCTGTTTCGTCATCGTTCCAAAGGGGATCGAGTTCGGTCATGTACGCCACATCAAAGGCGGCTTGTTCCAGACAGACAAAATCAGCGAGTAGTTCCAGCCAGCAAATGAGCGGATAGATATACCAATGCACATGGTAAAAACTGTGGCGCATGCGGTTGCCGGAATTGTTCCCTATACTTCCCCGTCCATGGATACCCCGATCCATCAGGGAGATGCCTCCCAAACTGATTAAACAATAGGGTGTACGGGTTACGTC
>CAZXMD010000113.1:0-5966 GCA_964641635.1 uncultured Candidatus Finniella sp.
GTAAAATCTGGGAAATATATCTATATACAAGTCAGGCATCTCGGTTAAGTATAGCACCAATGCGATTTTTAATTAATATTAACCTCTGGTCTGCTATAAAAGGAAGAAAAGGTATTGTTACAGGAACCGACAAAAATTTATAATTATAAAAGATTGTAATATTGAAAAATTTATCTTAAAATTTTTCTGTTTAATCTAAAAAACAATAAAAATGAAAAAGTTTATATTCTTTAAGTATTAACGGTTGACCTGATTTATATGGAAAAAAGGATATTGTGACATGGCTAAAAAGAACAAACTCATTACGGCGTCGAACTTTCGGGATTTTGACTGGAACAAGGCAAAACTGTTCTACCACATTGTTAAGTGTGGCGGCTTTATGAAAGCGGCGCGCGTAGCGGACATCGACCAGAGCGTTCTAACGCGCCAGATCCAGAATCTTGAGGAGCAAGTCGGAAGCCCTTTGCTTATCCGGAAATCAGGAGGCGTGGTTATGACCCGTAAAGGGGAAGAGCTTCTAAAAAAAATTGCTCCTTTTTTCCTGGAAATGAGAGGCTTTTGCGGCAATGCTGAAGTTGAAATTAGAGGAGAGAAAAGACGTAAAATCCGGATTGCAACGATTCATGCTCTCGCTGCTTATGTAATTAATGATCTTATTGTGGATTATAATAAAGATAATCCTCATCTTATTTTTGAAGTCGTCGGAGACGATAGTGTACTTGATGTGATCATAAATGATGTGGATATTGCCATTCGACCTTATGAAGCAGACGCAATAGGTGTTCAGCAAGAGCCCCTTTTTACCTTGCAAAAGAAGCTTTATGCAAGTACTGAATACTTACAAAAGTACGGAGAACCCCAAACTATAAATGACCTTAAAAACCACCGATTAATTGCTATTGGTTCAAAACCCCAAGACTATCCTTATTCTGATGTCCATTGGATTTTAGAACTTGGAATGCCCAAAGGTCAAAAACAAGAACCAGTTTATCTGTCAAATTCAATAGAATGTAGAATTGATGCTGCCAAAAAGGGTATCGGAATTATTAGCAGCTATGAAATGATGTCAATTCTGAGAGATGCTAACCTGAAAAATATCCTGCCAGATGTTTATGATAAAGACTTAGAAGAATACTTCATTTATCCAGATTATCTTAAAGGAGACCAAGAGATCATTAACATAAAAAACTACTTATATGGCAGATTGTCTTCTAAAAAATCAACTCATCCCCACCTGTAAATTTACTAAAACTAAAGCTGGTTATGTTAATCGTCACAAAAAAGACAGATCAATCATAACTCCAAGTTCTTGTGGGTTGAAATTTCACTTTTTTGAGTTTCATGATAGACCTCCGCCCATCTTTTTTCCCTTATATTTCTTTTTATTAAAAAGTTATAATACTATTAAAAAATGACTCTTGCAACTACCCTAACTTCAGAAAAAACAAAACCTGAAGTTAACTTGACTGGTTTTCAACAATATCTAAAAGTCAGGCTTCATGTTGTTATTTTAATTAAATTATATGAATATTTTATCAATACCTCACACTTTTCTTTTAGCTTAATCCACCTTCTTTTGCAAGGTTTTCTTCCATACGATCGAGGAAGGTGAGGGTTAGTTCAAAGATCCCTAGCGTTAACAAAACATGATCGCGTGTTTGGGGTGACAGGCAAGCCGCCAAATTGGTCGGCATATCGCAATGGCGGTGCTCCTGGTTAATTTTATAATGAAGATCGTAGCCGCGTGCGGCATGAGGCCGCGACGAGTGTTTGACAACGCGGGAGATCGGGTCTTCCCCCTCATAATAGGCCGCTTCAAAAATATTGATCATCGCTGAAAAAGCAAGTGGGGATATCCCGGCGGTACGTTTATGGCAATCCAGAAGCCATTTTGTGGCATCTCCTACGGAAAAATCATCCTTGTCCAGACCAAGGTCGTCAAAAACCTGTTCCATAAACTTATAGTGGCCGATTTCATCGGTCATAAAATGCTCGACCCATCCCCCGTTCTTCGGGAAATGCGTCAAGGCGGGTTTCATCGCATCGTAAGACTCCGTGGTTACGTACCAGGATTGTTTTGCAACCCACCCGATCGCTTTAAAAAACTTCTCTTCATCTTGTTGCCGGAGGGCTTCCAGAAAATTCCCGAATCCGTTTTTGCCCGACCAGGTTCTGTTTTCCCAATCCATTCGGTAACAAATGAGGTAGCTGACGAAACTAACGGGATCATAAAGATCGGTACCCTGGATGCGCGCCTTGTCTAAAACTTCTTCCCAGTCCCATGTCCAGGCAGGGAGCGCGTCTTTTTTCAGAGAATCCTCTATAGGGCATCCGAACGTTTCGATCAAACGGGACGGAGTTGACGGATCAACCGCAACGTCAGGGCATTCCTGAAGATCTTTGCCTTCAAAATCATCCAATGCGCGGGGTTTAACATAACAGATAGGGTAGTCTTTGAGTTCCCGGATGAACTTTTGGACATTTTCGTTGAGGGGATTTGTGTGAAGGTTGGCAGCTGCATCCCTGATCCAGTCTTTATCTTTTTGTTCAACGTCAAACTCCATGGAAAGCCAGGGAAGAGTCAGGATAAAGCCTTCATCGTTTGTCGGGCTTGGGTCAACCCAATCAATGGTCATCTTTTCATAGGGTATGTATTGCATTTATTTATTTATTTCTTTCTTTCTTAAACAGTCAATTCTTAAAGCCTGTATCGGGCCTTGCTGCCTTTTGAGGTTGAAGGTACTATTTTCCCTCTTTATGCCCTGCCTTAACAAATAACTATGTGACCGATTATCACCCCCATAGGTTATTTAGGGTTAGCCAGATCGCTCGATACTCTCTACTCACCCCTAGTTATATCCCCAAGTTCTTGTTACTTGAACCTTTTTTCTCTTAAGTTTCATTTTATCCTCCTCTATTTATTGTTTTATTTTTTGAAAGAGAAATAATGTGAGATTAGCCTCATCTTCGCATTATACTAGATTTCACTCTTTGATGCAGTATTATATACAAACCGATACATAAGGCAAAAAAACTGAGATCAGCAAAGAAAAGAGTATATTTTGAGGGATGAGCAAGCGACAATCGCTCAGGCTTCTGTAAAGAGAATTGAGCAATAAATCCTGCTAAATAATGTCCGTAAGCAATGGCTATTTGCCAGAAGCTCATGAGTATACTCTTAAAACGAGGAGGCGCATGTTGGGATATCTTTGAAAAGCTCACAGGCGCAATCCACAATTCTCCAATGGTTTGAACAAAAAATGCCCCTACAATCCATAACAAAGGAATAGGGTGCATATCCCCAAAGGCGCTTAAAGCCAAAATTCCAAAATTGGCAGCAACAAATAAAAAACCACACCCTATTTTGGTAAACCCACTCATTGGTTTCGTCTTTTCAAAATATCGGGTGGACAAAAATAAAAGAAGAGGACCATAAAGCAGAACAAAGAGGGGATCCAGCGACAAAAAAGCAGAGGAAGGAATCGTAATTCCCATTACCTGGCGATCAACGGCTTTCTCATAGAACAGCATCATAGATGTGCCGGCTTGCTCATAAAGAGTACAGAACAAAGCAAACAAAAAGACATAAGCCATAACAGTTAAAACATCTTTTCTTTCTTGGGCGGTGGATTGGTAATAGATTTTTCCAAGGCACAAAAAGCTACCAAAAATAATGATTCCCATAAGGCTGTGAAAAGATTCCTGGTATTTAAACAAATAATAAAGAAGGACAACTAAGAGTAGGATAATTCCCAATAACGTTCCTTGGGAGTAAAAAGGGGCTTCCTTGTGAGATGGATGAAACCGCATCGTCTTATAAACAAAGTAGGTTGATCCTGCGAGGATAGCAGCAATCAGACCTATTCCATAATGCCATCCATAGCCTTTCCCGATGAAACCACAAGTGATGGGAAAGATTAAGTTGCCCACATTCATCGCAATATAAAGAAGGGAGTAAACCTTATCCTTGCGTGGGTCTTTCGGGTTTTCAAAAAACAATCCCGCGGCTATCAAAAGATTTGGCTTAATGAAGCCAGAACCAAGGCTTATCATGGCTAAGCCAAGGAAGAACAAGTCTTGCAATGGTGATAGGATACAGACAAGTCCTAGTGAGCTAAAAATACCGCCACTAATAATGGTTCTCTTAACACCTAATCCCTTATCGGCAATATACCCGCCAATAAGGGAGGTTCCATAACACAAGGCCATAAAAGTAGCAAAAAGTTGGATGGTTTCAGCATCGCCTAAAGAAAATTGGTTAATTGTATACAAGACAAAAATGGCCCTGATACCGTAAAAACATCCCGTAAAGATCGCCTGAGTCAAATATATGGGACTGAATTCCGAAAAGTGTTGTTTGAGGTTGTTTAGCTTCACGCTCTCTCTTCCCTTCATTTTCTTAACTCCTAAAGAGTACCAATTTATCCATAGGAATTACCAATCAACTTAAAGTGCTATTTGTCGCACCCCTGCTTTGGAAGGGAACTTTTGCTTTCCGGAGCCGCCTCAAACTTACAAGTTTGGTCAGAAGTAGCCTTAAACCGAGATAAAGAGACGGAAAACGTCAGTTTCCTGCCAAAACAGGGAACACCTGTCCGGGATTAAAGGGAGATGGGAAATTTCTTCCCATCTCCCTCGTCACTCTATCTCGAGCATCCAATCCAACAGACTCCCAAGTGGCTACCCTTGTTAACCACCCTGGTATTCGTTTGTTTGATATGGAATATAAGGCTCGATTGAGCTAAGATCAGTGCAGCCATGATTTAACCTCTCATTCAGGTTGGATTGTGGTTAGGGAGCCTGAGCAGCTCTAACTGCCTGGGATCCCCGAGGACTGGAAAGAGGCCGAAGCGCCTTTTTCCTGCCTCGCTTAAATTTATACCAGAAAAGAAAAATAGAAATCAAGCTGTGTCTGGATATAAGCTATGCGCTTCTCTTTCCTCCAAAAGCACGGGGCTTAAGCCATTGAAACAGGAGCACGAGTACTCCGATGACCAGGGCCATGAGTCCGAGGTAAAAGAAAAAAGACCGGTAGTGTTCATGGGAGAGTGCAGGCGTTGTTGGCGTTCCCACTGAAAACTGAGCGATAAACCCTGCAAAATAATGGCCATAGGCGATTGCCATTGGCCAGAAGCTCATCATAACGCTTTGAAGATGGGGCGGAGCATGCTGGGATATCTTGGACATGCTGATGGGAGCAACCCAAAGCTCTCCAAGGGTTTGAACAAAAATAGCTCCCGCAATCCATAAAAAGGGGATAAAAGCCCCTGTATCCCGGTATGTCCCCAAAGCCAGGATCCAGAAACTTAAAGCGACCAGTAAAAAACCACATCCTGTCTTGGTAAACCCTCCGATCGGCCTTGTTTTTTCCAAATGCCTTGATGCGTAAAGCAGAATGGGCCCACACACGAGAACGGCAAACGACCCTAAGGAAATCAGCGTTGAAGACGGCAAAACAACTCCCATCACGTTTCGGTCGACGGCCTTCTCGAAGAACAGGAGCAAAGAGCTGCCGGATTGTTCGAAAAGGGCGACAAAAAGCGCAAACAGGAGAATATAGGAAATGACGGTGAAAACGTCTTTTCGCTCCTGGTCCCGGCATTGATAGATGATTCTTCCAAGATAGACCAAACTGGCGCAAGCAATGACCCCCATCATTCCATGAAAGGTTTCCCGATATTTAAACAAAAGCCAGAAAATGCCGACCAGGGACAGAATGATGCCCCATAATCTGGCTTGAGAAAGGGCAACGGCCTGTGGCTTGTAGGATGAATGGAACCGCATCTTTTTGTAAAACAGATAGGTGGCGCTTATAAAAATAGCGACCACCAGTAGAATGGCATAATGCCACCCGTATATTTTTCCCACAAATCCGCATAAGGCCGGAACGATAAGGGTGCCGACGTTTCCCCCGATGTAAATGATGGAATATGCCCTGTCTTTCTGAGGATCTTTGGGGTTTTCAA
>CAZXMD010000114.1:0-5965 GCA_964641635.1 uncultured Candidatus Finniella sp.
TCGCTATGGATCCTTCATCAGAAGGTATTGAAGAGGCTCTTGGTCGAATAAGAGTTGATGCACCACAGCCGCCATTCGATGATCTACCAAACGGCGTTGTGCAAATTCCTTTGAGAATATTAACGATCGATGATAGCCAGGTTAATCTGATCGCTATGAAAAGCATGTTGAAGAGGTTGGGTTACACGAACGTTACGCCCGTAAACAGCGCTGCAGAAGCCCTTACAATAATTAAGGATAAAGCTGAGGAAAATATTTACTTTGACATGATATTTACGGATATTAGGATGCCGGGAATGGATGGCATCGAGTGTGCAAAAGAGATTCGCAAGATTCCCCGTATGGAATCAGCCCCCATAATTGCTGTGACAACAGAAGAAGAAGGAGAAATAAGGGAAGAATGTCTTAAAAGCGGTATCAATGACATTATACCAAAACCGTTTGTAATTGCAGCATTAAAGAAAATGTTAGATGCCAAAATTAAAATAGATGTTAATTAAAAGTCAACAACCAGAGCCATAGAGTTGTTTTTTTCAGGTTAACGGGTTCTTCATCATTCTCTGTTTAAATAGACCTTAGGCGGATAAACTTCCAAAAGGATAAATGAAGATGTTTGATCTTTCTAAGGTTCGAATTCCATTACTGGTTGCCACATGTATTCTGGGAATAATGGATATAAAGGTGAGCGCCACGGAGGCCGAGGAAGCTGAGGCTATAGAAGAACAAGCGGAAGAGCAGGTAGAGGAAGAAGCGGAAGAGCAGGTAGAAGAAGAAGCGCAAGAGCAGGTAGAGGAAGAAGCGGAAGAGCAGGTAGAGGAAGAAGCGGAAGAGCAGGCAGAGGAAGAAGCGGAAGAGCAGGTAGAAGAAGCGGAAGAGCAGGCAGAAGAGGAAGAAGCGCAAGAGCAGGTAGAGGAAGAAGCCATGCCATCTCAACAGGGGATGGTAAGTCAGCAAGGAATGATGGCGCAGCATCCGGGAATGATGATGCCTCAAGGAATGATGGATCAGGGGATGCAGCATCAAGGCATGATGCCGCAGCATCAAGGAATGATGGATCAAGGGATGCAGCCTCAAGGCATGATGCCGCAGAATCAAGGAATGATGGATCAGGGGATGATGGATCCGCACGGGGGGATGCCACAACATCAAGGAATGATGATGGGTGGACAAAATATGCCTAATGGCTAATAGCTCACTACCCCTCATTTTTCAAAAACCCTCCAAAATAGGGGGAAAGGGGCTTGTTATTTGCCATATTCCGTCATCGCGAGGAGCGAATGCGACGTGGCGATCTATGCGTTTTTAAATTTTTTCAACACAATTCATGCTGAAAAGTTCTTTGAATACATGGATCAATCGCCACGTCGCATTCGCTCCTCGCGATGACGATATACGGAGTAATTATTTTTTTTCAACAACTTAAAAAAGTGAGGGGTAGGGAAGGCTAATAGTTAGCGTCTGTGGTATAATAGTAATTCAATATTTTCTCAGTCCCTTATCAATTTAGCAATAGCTTCGACGTGAACGGTCCAGCGAAACTGGTCGAGAGGTTGGATTGTCTCGATGCGATACCCGCCTTCTACCAGAATTCGGGCGTCCCGGGCAAAAGTCAAGGGGTTGCAGGACACATAAATGAGTGTGGGAACGGCCGAAGTTGCTAAAGCTTGGGTTTGCTCTATGGCGCCGGCACGGGGCGGGTCGACGACAACAACATCATAAAGGGTAAGTTCTTTTTCCTTTAAGGGGGTTTTGAATAGATCGCGATAGAATGTCGTAACCGGTCTTTGAGATTTATCAGCAGCGGTTTTAAGGGCCTTGAGGGCTGGTTCGTCCATTTCATATCCATCAACAGGGGCAAAACGCGACAAGGGTAGGGAGAGCGTTCCTCGGCCGCAGAAGAGATCAGCGATTCTTGAGGGCTCTTCGGGCAGGAGACCACACACAATCGATGTGAGATGTTGATCGGCCTCAAAGCTTGGTTGCAGGAACCCCCGGCAGTTACTTTCGACGGCCACATCATCAAATAGGACAAAGGGTGTTTCCCGTAAAAGGGTAAAATCTTCTTTCCCTTTCAATGTAACTAATAGGCGGCAAAGGTTCTGGTGGTTTGCAAACTGTCCCCAAAGTTCACGTTGAGCTAGGGTTAATGGGGTTCTGTCACGCACCTCAACATTGACATCCAGTCCATTATGCGCGGCTGTGATGAAAACCTCTCCTTCCATTCCGGCTGAAAATGATTGCCCCAAAATGGTAAGCAATGGTTTCATGAAAGCCACAATCTCTGGTTTTAAGATATGGCAGCTTTCCAGGGTCAGAAGCTCATAGCTGTGATATTTATGATATCCCAGTTCAACGCCATGGGCGAGGCAACGGAAGTTAAAGTTCGCCCGCCGCCGTAAGCCAGGTGGGAGAATAATGGGGTCCTGAACCAGAAGTTCAGGATTCTGGAAGCCTTCAAAGCGCATGGGTCTCAATATTTTATCGCGTTTGAATTGGCAATAGGTTTTATCATTCAAATGCTGCAATTGACAGCTGCCGCAAACACCATAGTGAGGACAAGGGGGGGGGGCGTAGTTTTCGCCCTGTTTAATAATGCGATGACTCACAACCTGGAAGCGGTTTTTCTTGGTCAGGGTTAGTTCAACGGAGACCTCATCCCCTGGCGTGGCATAAGGAATATAGAGACGTTGGTCATCTGCAATGATAACGCCGTCACCATTTTGTCCTAACTCTTGAACGATGAGTGATTTTTGAATTGGGTTTTTTTGCGTCATTTTTGTTCCTTACTCTTGAGTTCTAAGGGACTTTTCAAGAATCTGCAAGGAAATTGGGTATAAATAAAAAAACCCTAAGAGTCAGGGCTTAAAAAGATGAGTGAGAGAGAAAGGTGGTGGGCGATGACAGATTTGAACTGCCGACCCTCTCGGTGTAAGCGAGACGCTCTACCGCTGAGCTAATCGCCCACTATTTCTCAGTCACTCATGCAACATAAAACAAGTTTTCTACCATTTCAATTGTTCTTTCTGGTAGGACTAAAATTATTTTGCAACAGCTTCCTTCAATTGCTTGCCAGCGCGGAACTTAGGTAAACGGGTTGCTGGAATTTTAATTGCTTCCCCTGTGCGTGGGTTGCGGCCATCACTGGCAGGGCGGTTTGTTACAACGAAAGTACCAAAACCAATCAAGCGAACTTCTTCGCCTTTTTTCAAAGATTGGGTGATGGAACGGAATGTTGCATCAATTGCTTTTTCTGCATCAGTTTTTGTAAGGCTCGAAGCAGTTGCTACTTTTGCGATCAAGTCACTTTTATTCACGGTATGAATCCTATATTTAGAGTTGAACTACTAGACTACAATTTGAATTCTAAGGCCAGATTTCTACGTTCGTCAACAAGCAATATTGGCTTTTCCCCAAGAAAATTGCATTTATTTGCCTTGATTTCTCCAAAATTATGATTTAGTGAACCATTTCCATAAAAGTGTTTCTATTTTTTCCGGAATTGGGGGGTGAGCTGCAGGGTTCCCTTTGGTCATGTGGGTTGGACTAAAATCCATGTCCCTGTCTTGCGAAAGGACGTCATACCTCTTATAAAAGGGGAGGGTTTTGATCTTAAAATGCGATGAGGGCAGGGTATATGATTATTGTGACGGGGGGCGCTGGGTTTATTGGTTCTAACATTGTCGCTGCATTAGAAGAGCGGGGTGTTGGCCGCATCGTGGTGTGTGATACATTTGGCGACACGGCAAAATGGCGCAACCTTGCGAAGCGGGATCTTTATAACTGTATAGATTCCACCCAATTGTTTGACTTTCTCGAAGCCCAAAAATCACAGGTTCAGGTTATTTTCCATATGGGGGCCATTTCTGATACGACGGAAAAGAATGTCGACTTGATTCTGGATCAGAATTACCGGCTAACCATAAAGCTTTTACAATGGTGTGGACGTAACCGTGTCCGTTTGATTTATGCTTCTTCAGCAGCTACTTATGGAGATGGGAGCGCCGGTTTCCAAGATTCATTTACACGAAAGGATCTCTCAACGCTTCGACCTTTAAATCCCTATGGCTGGAGCAAGCACATGGTTGACCGGACGGTTGCCCAAATTCGGGAACTTAGTTCAAATGATGATTATCCCTTGCCACCCCAATATGCGGGTTTGAAATTCTTCAATGTTTATGGGCCAAATGAATATCACAAAGGGGGTCAAATGAGCGTGGTAAACCAGGTTTATCACCAGATTTTACAAAAAGGGACGGCGCGTCTTTTCAAATCAGATCATCCGGATTATCCAGATGGCGGGCAATTGCGTGATTTCATTTATGTAAATGACTGTTTAGATGTCATGATGTGGCTGTACGACCATCCTGAAAAGAGTGGACTTTTTAATGTGGGCACAGGTCAAGCACGCAGCTTCGCGGATATGGCAAGGGCTGTCTTTTCAGCTCTCATGCGTCCGGAGTCCCTGGAGTTTATTGATATGCCCGATATCCTTAAGGGTAAATATCAATATTTCACGCAAAGCATCAACGCAGGTCTGGGGGGGGCTGGCTATCCACATTCCTTTACCTCTCTGGAAGAAGGCGTCAAAGATTATGTTCAACGCTTCCTGATGCAAGATGATCCCTACCGATAGGGAAAGCTGAGGTTAACTTAACAGCAAAATGCAAACTCCTAAGATATTCGCCGATTCAGGCGCAATATCAAAGTAGTTGCATACTCCTGTATCAAATTAATAAGATGCAGCTGTGCTTCGGAATGAACCAGGAGATAAAATGGCATGGATTTTGTAAGTGAAGAAGTCGTGATTGCTTCCAGAAAAAATACAGGCCGTCAGAACATGAGAGGCTGGATAGTCGTAGCATGTGGCGCCTTATTTTATATGTACCAGTTCATGGTTCGTGTTTCACCTAATATCATGAATGCCGAGCTCCTTTCGAATTTTGCCCTTGATGCAGCAGGACTTGGGGTTCTGATTGGCATTTATAATTGGTCATATTCAGCCATGCAGATTCCGCTAGGTATTACTATGGACCGCCTTGGGCCACGTGTGTTGTTGTGTGTGGCAGCGGGTCTATGTGCCCTATCATGTTTTATTTTTGGAAATACAACGAGCCCTTTTATTGGAGGAAGTGCACGATTCTTAATGGGAATGGGTTCAGCCTGTGGTCTTATTGGGACGGTTAAGCTTGGGATAATCTGGTTTGAGCCCAAACACCTGGCAAAGATTACCGGTTTTACTATTCTTATGGGTACCGCAGGGGCGAGCCTTGGGGGCGCGCCTCTTGAAATGCTTCTTAATAAGGTCGGGTTTGAAAAAACCATGGAATTTTTAGGATTGATTGGTATTGGGGTGGGTTTGTTGGTCTATCTTTTTGTTAATAATCATCCGCCTATTGACCATCATGAAGAGCTTCCCGATATCTATGCCAATAACCACCCCTTTACGGATGTAGCCCTCCTTGTTAAGACACCTCAAGCATGGATTTTAGCTATGTACGGAATGTTCATGTATTTGCCTATTACAGCAATAGGGGTCGTTTGGGGGGTGTCTTTTGTAAAAAGAACAGCGGAAGTGTCTGAAGTTGTTGCCGCATCGGTTGTATCAACGATGTTTTTGGGGGCGGCGATAGGAAGTCCCTGTTTTGCATTTTTTTCTGACTTTATTAAAAATAGACGCATCCCTATGTTCTTAGGTTCTGTAATTACAATGACGGTTTGGACTATTGTATTTGTTTTTGAGGTTCCTCTTTATTTATTATATATTTTATTTTTTGTGGCTGGGTTTGCCTATACTGCCAAGTCTCTCAGTTTTGCGGGTATCTGTGAGATTATGCCTTTAAATATGAGCGGTGTTTCAATTGCCTTTGTAAATACCCTGGTAATGGCGACAGGTATTATTTTCCTGCCTGTTATAGGTATTTTGATGGACTCTCATTGGAGTGGACAAATGGTAAATGATATTCCA
>CAZXMD010000115.1:0-5941 GCA_964641635.1 uncultured Candidatus Finniella sp.
AAACCGCCACTCCAGAATTCCCATCGTCGAAGTTATTGACTGCACCTCCCTTCCCTTTGGCGTTGTAACTTTAAGCGAGATTTATGGCACACACTTTACAGATTTTGGCATTTATCAGGATTTACGCAACAAGGTTGCCAGCGAAGTCAAACGCTTCACAGAAAAAAATAACATCGATACTTACATACAAAAAGAACAAGTTCAAATGGCTGGAACTTCAGGCACCATAACAACAATTGGCGCCATCCATTTGAACTTGCCAAAATATGATCGCCGATTTATCGATGGGCTCTTTCTCCAGCTTACGGACATTCATCAAGTCAGCGAAAGTCTTTTAGCCATGACACACCTGGAACGCGCCCAAAGTGCCTGCATCGGGCCCGGGCGGGCCGACCTTGTTGTCATGGGGACCGCCATCCTGGAAGGCATTTGCGATGTATGGGCTTTGCCGCGGTTACGGGTTGCAGATCGTGGCGTGCGGGAAGGCATTTTAATGGATTTGTTAGAGGAGCTATAGATTTTGACCCGGCAACCGCGCCCTTACAAGAATACGAAGAAAAAAAATAAGGGATCCGCTAAAAAAGTAGGCAAGGTAATGCTTAAGGATAACCGGAAGCGAACGGAATCATCCCGTCAATGGCTTTTGCGTCAGTTAAATGACCCTTACGTTACAAAAGCCCAGGATCTTGGATACCGCTCCCGCGCTGCTTTCAAGCTTGTTGAAATCGACGCAAAGTATCACTTCCTGAAGCCCGGCATTACAGTCATTGACTTAGGGGCAGCCCCAGGGGGGTGGACACAAGTCGCCGCCCAAAAACTTAAGGTAGGAACGCCTAAAGGGGATGCCGCAGGCAGCCAACTTATCGCCGTTGATCTTTCCGACATGCCTCCTCTAAAAGATGTAACGATTTTTACAGCAGACTTCACGCAAGAATCTACCATTGAGGCGATACTTGAAAGTTTAAAGATGAAATCGACGGGTGGTGTTGATGTGATTTTAAGTGACATGGCCGCTCCTGCAAGCGGAATGACAGATGTTGACCACATCCGCATCATGAATCTTGTCGAAGCGGCTTATGAATTTGCCTGCCTTGTCCTAAAACCGGGCGGGACGTTTGTGGCCAAGGTCCTCCAGGGAGGAACGGAAGCAACCCTCTTAACCCGCTTAAAAAAATCTTTCACAAAGGTAAGTCATTTTAAACCCCCCGCCAGCCGCAAAGATTCTGCCGAAGTTTATGTCGTTGCCCAAGGATTTCGAGGATCATCTGGAAAATAATGACAAATTCGCAGTTTTCCTATAATATGCGTTCATGAAAAATAGTATTCGAAAAAAATTGACGGTAGCCTTAAGCCCTCTTGTTTTAGAGATCATTGACGAATCCCACAAACATGCTGGACATGCTGGCGCCCGCCCGGGAGGCAATAGCCATTTTAAGGTCAAAATTGTCTCAAATGCTTTTACATCCTTGTCTCGCCTGGAACGCCACCGTTTCGTCCATGAGCTTTTGAAAGATGAACTCCATGATAAAATTCATGCCCTTTCTTTAATTCTCTTAGCCCCAGAAGAAGTCTCACATGATGCTTGATGATATCGTCAACACAGTTCTCTACCGTGACGCCCTCATTCTGGTTTTGGATAAACCAGCCGGCATCGCGGTACACACCGCCAATGGGGGGCTGAATAATCTTGAGCGGTATTTCCCGGCCCTGCAGTTTGGGCTTCCCAATCCCCCGACCCTGGGCCATCGGCTGGATCTTGGCACAAGTGGGTGCCTGGTCCTTGCGCGCCATCGGCAAGCCGCCCAACGCCTACGGGTTCTGTTTTCAGGAAACCTCATCAAGAAAACCTACTGGGCGATTGTTGCGGGAGATTTTCCACAAGATGAGGGACGCATTGATATTCCTTTGAGCAAACAATCTACCAGCAAAAGGCATTGGTGGATGAAGGCCGACCCTGAGGGAGGTATTTCTGCGATTACGGATTATCGCGTTCTAGGACGTGGGAACGGTTTAACCTGGCTGGAATTGAGCCCTCAAACAGGCCGAACACATCAATTACGGGTGCATTGCGCCGCCCTTGGCCATCCGATTATTGGCGATTACATTTACGATCCTTCGGGGGAGACGTCTGCCAAAAACCAACTGCATCTGCATGCCCGATCCCTTGAAATCCCCCTTTACCCAAAAAAAGCCCCCATTCATGTTGAAGCCCCTCCCCCTCTTCATATGCAAGAGGCTCTAAAGGCTTGCGGCCTTGATATAATTAAAGCACTAGATTTCTAAACTCAACCCTTCTTCTGAATTTTCCGCCATTCTTTAACGTTTTCAACATGTTGTGAATAAGTGGGAGAAAAAGAGTGGCCTCCTGTGCCATCGGCGACAAAATAATAATCATCCGTTATCGCCGGTTGCATAACGGCTTCAAGGGATTTACGCCCGGGACACGCAATGGGTTTGGGGGGAAGGGCTGGAATGAGATAGGTATTATAAGCCGACTCATGCTTAAGATCATTTAAGGTAAGAAGCCGCCCCAGAGGCTTTTCTCCGAGAGTGATGCCATAAATAACCGTCGGATCAGACTGCAGCTTCATCCCTTTTTTTAACCGGTTCAAGAAGACGGCGGCGACCTGGGGGCGCTCTTTTGGAACCCCTGTTTCCTTCTCCACGATAGACGCTAAAACAAGCAGTTCTTCCGGCGTCTTGATCGGCGATCCTTCTTTCCTGCTTTCCCAGACACGTTCTAACGCAAGTTTCATCGCACGGCGCATGTGGGACATCACTTTCTCCCGCGAATCTCCCCGCACGTACCGATAGGTTTCCGGCAACAACGCCCCTTCTTCGGGAATGCGGATCACCTCTCCAACAAGGTGGGGAAGACCTTTAACAATATCAATAATTTGTGATACCGTCACCCCTTCAGGGAAGGTCACCTGATGGACAACCACTTTACCACTGACCAATATGCGCACGATATCAAGGGGCCTGGCATGGGCGGGTATAAGATATTCCCCTGCCTTTAAGGCGCCTCTATTTCCTGACAAAAGAACGCTTGCCATAAAAGACCAGGGATAGAGAAGTGTTCCTTTTTTTGCCAATATATGGGCCGTTGCCGATAAGGTTCTCCCTTTTTCGATAATGACGGTAACGTCTTCAGAATGTGGCCCCGGCGATAACACGCCTCCGGGTCCCCAGAACAAGAACAATACCCCCATCGATGAGAGGCACAATGTAAATAAAAAAATAAGGATTCTACGCCGCATACTAGAAATGTTAGTCGGTTTTAAAACCTAATTCCAGAGGGAATAAGAAGGGAGCAATCTAATTTTAAACCAATCCAAATGATCAGTTGCTAATTTTAGGCTTATTATTGAATAATTTCCCCCCTCACTTTTTTAAGTTGTTGAAAAAACAATAATTACTCCATATGTGACGGAATATGGCAAATAACAAGCCCCTTACCCGCTATTTTGGAGGGTTTTTAAAAAATGAGGGGTAGGGAATTGAATAATATACATATTAAATTAAATCTTTGTTGTTTTTCTCGCTACCATATGATTTTTAAGGCATAAGAAGAAAGGGTTGAAAAAACAAATAAAATTTTAGATCTTTAGGTTAAAGAAAAATAACAGAAAGAAAAAACTATGGATCTGAACACCCTTCTCGATCGCTATCAAACCCTATTATCCTGGAATTTAGCAAGAACAAAATGTTTCGTGAGCATGATTATCGGGCTTATTGCCTCCGGTTTCTGTGCAACAACATAAAACAGCCCTTGGATTTATCGGTACTGCAAAACAAGATTCGATTTGTGCCCGCATCCGGAACTTTCTAAAATCATTCGATCTCAATTTCAGTAATTATGCCAAAGTCGTTGTAGAAATTGCTCAACTCAAGGGTCCACTTTCTCTTGCCCTTGAGCGCACTAATTGGAAATTTGGCCGAGTCGAGATTAACCTTTTGGTTTTGGCAGTGGTTGTTACCGAGCAATTCAGCATTCCTCTTTCGTGGAAAGCCTTGCCTAAGAAAGGAAACTCCAACAGAACGGATTGATCTTTTACATTCCTTTGTAGATATTTTTGGTAGCCACAAAATAGCTTATTTGATGGCAGATCGAGAATTTATAGGCAAAAAATGGGTAGATTATTTGATCAAAAATAACATCCCCTTTTTCATCCGCATCAAAAAAAACAGATTGGTGGAATGGGGTGAAGGCATGTGCCACATCGGCACTTTCTTCCACCGCTTAAAAGGCAAGCAAAAACGACATATCCAATTTGACCTTGATGGCCATTTGCTCTTTTTTGCTGAAACTCTTTCCCAAGACAACGAAGTTGTCATTGTTATGTCGAATCAAGATTTAGGCCGTGAAATCTTGAAGATTTACAAGAAAAGGTGGACGATTGAGTTGATGTTTAAGCATTGTAAAACCAATGGCTTCAATCTGGAAGATACGCACATGGTACATCTTGAACGAATTGAAAAATTATTCGCAGTTGTATGCTCAGCCTTGATCCTTTGTTTTATGGTTGGGAAGGAGCAAGAAAAACAATCTCCAACTCCTTTCAAAGAAACAGTTAATACTCCTGCGTTTTCAACCTTTCGCAGAGGATATGATTTTTTGAGGAAGCTTCTCTTTCACACTAGGGAGGTCGCATTGAAAATCCTCTCACTACTCCTACCACCAGCTAGAAAGCTTAAAAATACCTCGAACCAATCAAAAATTCATACAGTATTAAGAATATGATTCTATAAAATTTGAAAAATTCAATAAAATAAATTGACAAAATTAGTTTTTATACATAAATATAAAATAAGATTATTATATAAAATATTATGGAGTTTGTTTTGAATAAATTTTTAATTTTAGTTTGCTGTTTATTTGTGAATTTTGTGGCTTTTGGCACTGACGATTATATACAAGAATTTGAAACTAGATCAACTAAGTTTAATATTCCTGGAAAGGCAGTTTTTCTTGAAAACCGCGATAGACCTACAATTTTTTGGTGCCATGGCGGGCCTCATGATCCTACTGACGAAGATTTTTTAAAATCATTATCTAAACTTACACAATCTAATGTAATTGGATTTGACTTTCAAGGCAGTATTGTAACAGGTTATAATACAGTAGCTAAAGACCCTCAAGCTGGTTTTTATACTAGCGTTGACAATGATTATGGCGGGGGACACATGGAAGACCTAAAATCTGTGGTTGCTTATGCCACAGATAATTTCTCTTTAAACAGAGAAAAATATGTGGTTGCTGGCCATAGCTTTGGAGGTTATATGGCCGCTTTAGCGGTTACAGATCCCGTATTCTCACTTACATTTAAATTGGGAGTGTTATGTTCAGGTTTTTATGATTTAGGCGATTATAAAACATACAATTGTCCAGGAAATGAAGAAAACGAAGAGATTAAAAGGCGTCGTTCACCGTTATCTTATACTCATAATATTTTACAACCAATTATTTTGGTTCATGGTGGAGAAAATGATAAAACAACTCTCGTTAACTTAGAAAATGCCAATATTTTTTTTAAGAATGCCAAAAATGAAGGAAAACAGATTACTAATATTTTTATGGAAGATGAAAAACATGATTATAGTCTTGAAGGTTGGTGTAAAGTCGGCACAAAGTTAGCCGAGCAATTAAAATGCTTAGGTTGATGTCTTTACTGTTATTATAACCAATACCTCTTGCAAGTGTTTGTTAGGAGGTATTTTTATTTGTTGATGGTTATCCTTTGAGGTGAGGAAAAATCATACGGTAGTGAGGTTGTTTTTTTAAGAAGAAGCATTTTTTTTCAAGATAAAAAAGGTTGACCAATAATTTACATTGGCCAACCTTCTTACAAACAACGTACACCCTCAAGGCATACGTAAAAACAGACAAGATAGATACTTATTCTTCTGTCTGATTGTGTTGCAGGTCTTCTTTAGCTGT
>CAZXMD010000116.1:0-5939 GCA_964641635.1 uncultured Candidatus Finniella sp.
ATCAATTGGCGGCGGATAAATAGGTCATAGATCAAACGTCCATAGTCACCAACGCTGATAACCGAAACCACGCTTTGGGCCAGATCTATCAAGTATCGCGCCCCACCAACCGGCTGCAAAGCCTCATTCTTATCAAAATAATCTTTTAATGTGATAGGATCCGCCACTTGGCCACGGTCAATAAGGCGGGTCATCGCTTCAAAAATCTGACCGTGAATAGCGTCTGCAAAATGGGTGGGGCGCAAGAAATCACCAACATGTTCCAGGGAACTGTTGTTAAGAAGCAAAGCGCCCAATATCGACTGCTCCGCCTCCAGATTATAGGGGGCGGCTTCACCCTCCTGTTCGGATGGGCGATTAACAGCAGCAAGGCTATCACTGCGAACAATTGTTAATTCTTGAGTCATAAATATACTTTTACCAGAACCTGGGACATTTTGGATAGTCCTGTTAACTCTGTTTTAAGAGAATCGGCTTTATAATCGCAAATAGAATGCAGTTAAGTATATGGTGGGATAAACGATGAAAAAATTTACAATGAGTCTTTTGGGAATCGTACTTCTCACGGCCAGCAGTGTAGAAGCACGTTGGCCTGCCAGCGGCCCCTACCCCACACCTTACTCCCCCCAACCGTATCAGACCATCGCCCCCTACCCCCTCTCCTCTCAACAGGTTCCCTATGTCCGCCAGGCTTTTTCGGACATGCGATATGCGTTCCTGCATAATCATACTGTATGCCGCACACGAGGAGAATGCCTAAGGCTTGATCTCGCCTCTCTCACAAATTTTGTTAATATGAATCCATCCCATCCGGCCAATCCCCTGTTTCAAAATATCAACAATCTTATTCGCACCGACTCCCGGAACCAGAAGTTTACGTCACAATGGGTTATTTTCCAGAATCTGTCTCCCCAACGACAGACCGAATTCAGGAATGGCCTTCGAATTGCGCCGTTGCGGCCCCAGAAAGTCAATAAAGCCTTGGGCGTTAACTGGGTTACGGCACCTGCTACTTTTAATCAGGATGACGTCTTTACCGCCGTACTTGAAGAAATAGACCATCGTCATAAAAATTGTGATGGATATATTGCCTGCCTAAGCGCAGACCTGCAAATCATTAATAACGTACGTAACCGTCTATCAAAGATAGATCCCATCCGTACCTCCTTATCAATGCTAAGAGAAATCGTAAAAAACAAGGGAGTTCAAACTAAATTTGACTCGAGCTTATATTTAAAATTGTACAACCCCTTAATTCCTGACTGGTATGACGCAGCCAAAAAACATAGAGCCAAACATCTTGCAGGAGCCGGTTATACGGAATGGCATAAAATTGACCGGAATCCGCGCCAGGCCCGGTGGTATTCAGCCCGCATCACCAATGGCACACCCGTTACAATAACCCCCTATGGCCAAAGTCCGGCTTTCACCCCGGCCCCTTACCCCGGAAACCATGGACAAAAAAATACCTTCAAGAAAGTTCTCAATATAGCCAAGGAATACATTAATGAATGGTAGAACGTCAGCCGGGTAATTTCAATTTACTCAGGTGATACGTATCCCCACCAGTATATAGAAACAAATAGGAATAACCAGACAACATCCACAAAGTGCCAGTACCACGCCGCCGCTTCAAACCCCACATGATGCTCCGGGGTAAATTCATTCCGGTAGGCCCGAAACCAGCATACAGCCAAAAAGAGAGTGCCAACAATGACGTGGAACCCATGAAATCCTGTCGCCATAAAGAACGTTGAGGGATAAATACCATCCTTAAAAGAAAAAGCGGCATGGGCATACTCTATGGCCTGAACGCTTGTGAATAATAAGCCTAAGGCAACGGTAACTCCCAACCCCATCAACATATCTTTCCGGTTGTTCTCTAGTAACGCATGATGGGCCCAGGTGACGGTCGTCCCCGACAGAAGCAGGACGAGTGTATTAAAATAGGGCAAATGGAAAGGATCAAACGGAACAATATTCTTGGGAGGCCAAACATGCCCTGAAGCTTCCATGGGGAAAAGAGCTGCATTAAAATACGCCCAGAAGAAAGCCACAAAGAACATCACTTCAGAACAGATAAACAGAAGCATGCCCACACGCAAGCCCCGCTGAACGGCTTTTGTGTGCAAACCCGGCGTATTGCCTTCATGGACAACATCACGCCACCATCCAAATAAGGTGAGGATAAGCATGCCGACGCCGACAAGGAATACCTTCCTGTCCAGCCCATGCATTGCAAGAACACCCCCAATGGCTAATATCAATGCAGATAAGCCGCTAACAAACGGCCATGGACTAGGGTCAACCATATGAAAGGGATGCTTGGTCGAAAGTGTTGTCATAGTTTCTGGCGCCAACATTCTTCCCCCCTTAAACCCTTTCCGCTTCTGAGAGCTCTCCTCAAATTTCGTCATACGATCACCTTCATCCTGGACTCTTGAGACCAGTATAGCGAATTGAGGTTAATTTTACCCTACCAATCCTTTAACCCATGACCAAGCGCGACGAAAGAATGACGGCTTGTCAGAGGATGGTTCATCAGCAACCACGGCAGCTGGTTTTGCCCACCACCATTCCAGGGCGTTGGTGCCCACCAGTGGATCAAACGGCGGAAATTCAACACGATCAGCCCAGTAAGCCCAATAAATCATGTTGTCATAAAATATGGGAATAAAAAGATGGCGCCCCATCACAACACGGTCCAGCGCATGAACCGCCGCTAGCTGCTCTTCCGCCGTCTTGGCATTAGCCACTTTCAGGGATAATGCTTCCAGAACAGGGTCCTTCACCCCGATATAGTTGCTGCTGCCTTTTTGATCCGCTGTTTTCTGGCTGAAAAAATAGACCTGCTCGTTCCCGGGACTTAAACTATTGGACCATAAATGGCTGATCATATCAAAGTCGTAATCAACGACCCGCGCTTCATACTGAACCGTATCCATAAACCGAATTTTTAAGGCAATACCCAGTTGCTGAAGGTTCCGTTGGAAAATATTCATAAATTTCTCCAACCGGGGATCTTTGTACATATATTCAAAAGTCAAAGGTTCTTTTGTGTCCTTGTTCACCCGGCGGATGATTGTTTGTTGTGTTACGGGGTCTTTTTCCGTCACAATAACCCAGCCCGCTTCATTCAGAAGTTTATCTGCAATCTCCAGGTTCGCTCGCGCATCGCCATCCCCCTTTGTTGTGGGAGGGATATAGCCCAGTTCAATAATGTTTTTGGGAATGGTGTCCAAATAAGGCTTCAGATATTCCAATTCCAACTCTTTGGCAGGCCCTTTATGTGCGAAAGGCGTATTGGCAAATAAGCTTGTCATCCGCTGATAATCATCATTGCAAAGCATCTTGTTAACGGTTTCCCAGTCATACGCCAGAGCAATTGCCTCCCGAACCCGGATATCTTGAAACAAAGGACGGCGCATGTTGAAAATGGATGTGCGTACCGTGACAGGCCGTTGGTGTTTAGCCTCAAATTTTTTGATTTTTCCGGAACTTACAGCCGGGGTATTATACCCATCGCGCCATTGTTGGGAATTCACCTCAAAGAAGGCATCAAACTCACCAGCTTTAAATGCCTGGAATTGAGCTTCGGCATTTTTATAGTAATCTATCTGAATGATATCAAAATTATATTTTCCTCTATTAACCGGCAAATCTGCCGCCCAATAATCCTTCACCCGCTCATAGGTAATAGAGCGCCCCGGTTCGGCTTTTGCCACTTTGTAAGGCCCCGTACCAAGTAAAGGGGTCATGCCCGTTGTTCTGAAATCTGTCCCTTCATATTTTGCCTTGGAAAGTATGTTAAGGCTCGCAACAATGAGGGGCGTTTCAGGGTCATACCCTGTTTCCAGTTTTTTAAAGGTCAGCTTGATCGTTCGCGGCTCTAAAACTTCCATCTTTTCAATTTTTCCATAATGCAACCGATACCTTGGCAAGCCTTGATCTCTCAACAGCTCATAGCTGAATTTAACATCCTCCGCCATAATGGGCGTGCCATCATGAAATTTTGCTTTTGGGTTTATATAAAAAGTGATCGAGGAATTGTCAGGCGCAAGGTCGACCTTTTCAGCAATCAAGGCATACATCGTGTAAGGCTCATCAGTCGCGCGAACCATTAAGGAATCCATCGTCAAAGAACCGCTTTGTTGATACGAAATCACGACGGGGGGAATGCCTATGGCTATGTATTGATTTAAGGAATCAAACGTTCCCATTGCGCCCATTTTCAACTTCCCCCCCTTGGGAGCATTGGGATTTACGTAAGAAAAGGATGTAAAATCAGCAGGATATTTTGGGTTTCCAAACCGCGCCAAACTGGAGGTTGGCTCCGCTAAGACAGGTGTCATAGTGAAAGCCATCAAAACAGCAATATTTCGAAAAAATAGTTTCATGAAAAGCCTCTTATGTCGTTTTTAATAATTACTTGTTGAGTCTAAAAAAAGTGTAAGAAAGCGTTATGGTGTGCACATCCTTCAAATCCGGGTCATCTGCAAAATCAGGGTCAATAAAAAATTGAACCGGCATGTCAACCCGTTGTTGGGGCGATAATACTTGCTCTTCAAAGCAAAAACAAGCAACTTTATTGAAATAAATGCCCGCTTTATCCGGGGTTACGTTATAGGTCGCCATGCCCAAAATGGGCTTGTCTGACCAGTTTTCAGATTCGTAATAAGCCAGGGCATTTTCCCCGATTTTTACTTTAATTTCCGTTTGAAGAGGACGGAAATGCCACGGTAAATCGCGATGTACATCCGCATTAAAGCGCACCGTAATAACACGGTCTACAACGTTTGTAGAAAGCGCCTTGGCAACCTGCGTTGTTCCCCCATACCCGGTTTTCTGGCAAAATAAGCGATAGAGAGGCACGGAAGCGTACGCCATGGCCAGCATCGTCACCACCACGCCCGTTAAAATAACGCCAAGGTGCCGCGATCCTACCATTGCCCCATGCGCACAAAAGAAATGACATAAAGGAGAATGGAAAAGCCGCCCAACGCATAGAGTAAGGCTTTGTTTCGTTTGGTTAAATTATTGTTATTCAGCATAAAAACCTACCCCAATTATATATTCCCAATTCCATGCGCCATCATAGGGCAGTTTTCACATGAAGGCGAGAGGGATTTGCGCATGCGAACATTAGACTTCTTTCTGAAATCAAGAATTTTGGTTCAGGTCTAGGAAATAATTTGTGAGTGACCGGGATATACAAAAGAGTACATGAGAATCACGAACAAATTTTTGACGACGCCATGGATCAAAAGGCGACAGTTTCGAAAGATTCCCATTGGACTTTAACGTTATCTTAAAAAACATCCCTTACTCTAAAAAATAGCGTTATTGAGGTTAACAAAAGAACTTTGAAAAGGAAACAAAAACCATGAAACCGCAACTGACAGGACTCAAGATACTCACTGCTTTGATGCTAATTATCTTTTCCCAAACAGAAACAAGTCAGGCGCGCACGGTACAAAGCTGTTCGGAATGTAACTCAAACGCTTGCTTTGATGCAGATGATAAGGAATGGTGTGTGAGCAACTGCGACCTTGATAAAATCACTGATTGTTTGAAAGTCACCCCAAAAATGAAAAACGCAGCGGATGCAAACAGATACGGCAATGCTCAGCGGCTCGAATTGCTCCACAAAATTTACAAAGAATTTCCATTGTCTAAATACTTCCTGAATATTAGCGCCCCTGAAGAAGCTGAAAGGGGCAAAGATGGCGCTTTAGATAAAGAAGAACAAAAGCAATTGAAAGGAGCATTAGAAAGGCTGGAAGAAGGGTGCCAGGGCATTATCAACAAACTGGAATATAGCAAAGGAAAAAATCTTTCAGCAAAAACTCAATTTAGAAGCCTTAACCAAGTTAAAGACACGCTTAATAAAACAAAAACAAGCTTTGCAAGTATCAATGCAAGTTTCAGCAACAATTCCC
>CAZXMD010000117.1:0-5879 GCA_964641635.1 uncultured Candidatus Finniella sp.
AATGGATTTTGCCAAAAACATGTACATGGCGGGTACAACAAACAGCGTAAAGAGCGTTCCAATAGAAATGCCCGACGCAATGACCAGGCCGATATTAAACCGACTGGCAGCCCCGGCGCCCGTTGCGGTAATAAGGGGAATAACCCCAAGGACCATGGCTGCTGTTGTCATGAGAATAGGGCGCAAGCGGATGCCCGCCGCCATTTCAATGGCTTCGCGTTTCTTTTTTCCTTCCCTTTGCAGATCGTTAGCGAACTGGACAATCAAGATGCCATGTTTGCTGATGAGGCCGATCAATGTTACAAGCCCAACTTCGGTATAGATATTCAGGCTAGCTCCTCCAATGCCGAGGCTGATAAAGATCATGGCCCCGCAGATGGACATGGGAACGCTCACCAGCACAATTAAGGGATCGCGGAAACTTTCAAATAAGGCGGCAAGGGAGAGAAAAATAATAACCAGGGCAAAGAAGAATGTCACCAGAAGGGCGTTACTTTCCTGTTCATACTGTCGGGATTCTCCCCCATAATCTATGGCATAACCATCGGGAAGTTCTTCTTTTGCAATGGTTTTCATCGTGTCGAGTGCCTGTCCAAGTGCAATCCAGGGGAAAACCACCCCTGAAATAGTGGCGGCGTTCAGTTGCTGAAAATGGTTGATAGATTCAGGGACAACCGATTTTTTGAGGCTTGCTACAGTTGATAAAGGAACAGGCGTTCCACTTTTCGTCGGAATATAATAATTCAGGAGCTGATCTTCATTAAGCCGTTCGTTATGTTTGACTTGAGGAATAACCTGGTAAGACCGTCCCTGAAGATAAAAATAGTTAACATAACCTTCGCTCAAGGAGGATTGAAGGACGCTCCCAATTGTCTGCATATTTAAGCCAAGTAGGGCCGCTTTATTCCGGTCAATGACAACGGATGTTTGGGCTTTATCGATTTTGAGATCCGTATCCAGGAAAGCAAATCGTCCTGATTTGAGGGCTTTTTCCATAATGTTGTGCGCAACGGCATCCAATTGCTCATAAGATTGGGTTGTTCCGATTACGAATTGCATAGGTAACCCACGTCCGGCTCCGGGCAGGGGTGACCTTTGAAAGACGGCGACAACACACCCTGTTACCTTATCGAGCATTTTCTGAACGAGGGGTTGAAGCTCGTTTGCTGTCCTTTGCCTTTCTTCCCAGGGTTTCAAAACCATCCCGGCAATACCCAGGTTCAGGCTGCCTCTTCCATCAACTTGAAAAATATGGTCTGTTTCGGGGAAGCTTTTGATCATCTCATAACTTTCTTTTGAGTAAAGCCCGGTTTGTTTCAGCGTTGCATTTGGGGCGGCTGTGAGAAGGGAAATAATAATGCCCTGGTCTTCCCTTGGGGCCAACTCGCTTTTTGACGTCGCGTAAAGAAAATAAATGCTTGTAAAGATGAGGGCCGCAAAAACACCAACAACGGGCAAGAGGTTCAAGGTTTCATGTAAGGTTCGTTGATAGGCGCTTTGGAGCTTGTCGAATATCTTATCAATAAAATGGATGAGCATATTATGGTTTGTGTGCCGTAGGAATTTTGAACACATCATGGGGGAGAGGGTTAAGGCAATGATCGCAGAAATGGCGACAGCGCCCGCCAGGGTAAAGGCAAACTCTGTAAAGAGCGCCCCTGTGAGGCCGCCCATAAAGCCGATGGGAAGATAAACCGCAATGAGGACGACGGAAATCGCAATAATAGGGTTTGCAAGTTCCCTTGCGCCTAAGAAAGAAGCATCAAGGGCGGACATTCCATTTTCCATATGCCGATGCACGTTTTCAACAACGATAATGGCATCATCAACCACAAGCCCTATGCCAAGGACAAAGGCAAGAAGGGTTAAGATATTGATAGAAAAACCAAACAGAAGCATGAGGAAAAACGTGCCGATCAAAGACAGCGGAATTGTGATGACGGGTATGAAAACGGACCGGAGCGTTCCCAGGAAAAGAAAAACAACAAGTGTTACAATAAGGAGCGCTTCCAATAAGGATTTTTCGACTTCATTGATGGAGCTGTGGATGAACTTTGTCGAGTCATAAACAATTTCTCCTTTCAATCCTTCTGGAAGCTGTTGTTGAAGGGAAGGAAAAACCCGTCGAATCTCATCAATAACGGTTAATATGTTTGCATTGGGGGCAATCTGGATACCGACATAAACAGCATCACGGCCATCAAACCGGACATTTGAATTATACTGCTGTGACCCTAGAGTAACATGGGCGACATCGCTTAAACGGATGATGGCCCCGTTTTGGGATTTAAGAACAAGCGCCCGGAATTCTTCAACCGAACTTAAACCCGTTTCCAGGTTCAGGCTTACGGTTATCATCTGCCCGTCCGTTCGCCCGGCGGCTGCAATAAAATTATTTGCAGCTAGGGCGTTGGATACATCTGCGGCGGTTACGCCAAAAGCAGCCATTTTGAGAGGGTCTAGCCAGGCCCTGAGGGCAAACTGTCGTTCGCCAAGAATTTCTGCAGATTGGACATCCTGAATGGTTTGAAGCTTTGGCTGGATAATTCGGTTAATGTAGTCTGTAATTTTGTTTCGTGGCAAAATATCGCTATAAAATCCGATATACATGGCATCCAGGACGTCCCCAATGGCGACGGTAATAACCGGAAGCTGGGCGGATTTAGGGAGCTGGTTTAAAACCGCATTAACCTTTGTGCTAATTTCCGTTAACGCTTTTTCAGGGTCGTAGTTGAGGCGCAAGTTGGCTTGAATGGTGCTGACCCCTTGCGTGCTCGAGGAGGTCATATAATCAATGCCGTTTGCTTGGGCGATGGAAAATTCCAACGGTGTCGTAATAAACCCGGCGACCAGCTCCGGACTTGCGCCGGTATAACCGGTTGTTACGGTGATAACCGCGTTTTGTGTAGCGGGAAATTGACGAATGGGCAGAAGACCTAAAGAACGCAGCCCAAGCACAAGAATCAGAAGGCTGACGACGGTCGCAAGAACGGGGCGGCGGATAAAGATGTCGGTGAAATTCATCTATATAACCTTCTTCCTCATTCGTCTGCCAGATTTGGGTGGGCTTCTGCGTTCGGTAAAACAGCGTTATGAATCGTAACGGCTGTCCCATTTTTTAGTTTTTGCTGTCCGGCGACAACAACCTGGTCTCCTTCTTTTAGCCCTTTTAAAATGGCGATTTGATCTCCCCGGCTTTCACCAACCGTGACGAAGCTTTGCTGGACGGTTAAAACGGGTTTGCCTGCCGTGTCTTTTCCGGTTTCTGTGATAATGTAGGCGATTTCCCCAAAAGGATTAAAGCTAATGGCTGTTTTGGGTAAGGTGAGACGGCGTTGGGGCATGTCTGTGTAAACATTAACTTCTCCAAACATGCCGGGGTAGAGTTTCAGGTCAGGGTTGGCCACCGTTGCTTCAACTTGGATATTGCGGGTTGAGGCGTCAATTTTTGGATCCATGGACGTAATTTTCCCTGTAAAAGTTTCCTTATAGGTATCGACCTGCAAGGTGATTTTTTGTCCAATTTTTAGGGAAGACAGGGCTTGTTGGGGCAAAGAGAAGTCAACGTAGATGGGGTCCAGGGACTGAAGGGTTATAATTTTATCTCCTGTATTTAAGTATTGCCCGAGATTGATAGCAGATATGCCCAAAATTCCAGTGAAGGGCGCGCGAATTATTTTTTTGGCGACAACGGCTTCGGCCTGTGCGAGTTGGGCTTTCTTATTATCAAGGTCGGCCTTGTCAAAATCCAGCGTTGCCTGGCTGATTGCGCGTATGGCAAATTGGGATTGATCTCGTTTGTATGTAATTTCAGCAAGCTCTACGGTTGCCCGTAAAGCATCTCTCTGGGCAATTTCGGAGTCTGTATTCAGTTCAACCAACAGGTCGCCGGCTTTGGTTTGGGTTCCCGGTGTTAAATGAATTTTCTTGATCATTCCCGGAAGCTCCGTTGTGATATCGACGCCTTGAATGGCCCGTAAGGTGCCCAAGGCACGGAGTTTGGGCTGCCATTCCTGATAGGTCGCGTGCATTGCCGATACGCTCACAGGAGGAATGGCGGGATGGGGCATCAGGAGAATTGTGATGAATTTGTAGCTAAATATAGATCCAAATAGAAGAATGAAAAAGAAGAGCATCACGACCATCGCTCTGGTCATTTTGTTAGACTGCATTTTCTTTTGCAAACCCGTCTTTGCATCGGAAATTTTTTGAGTAAAACTGGATAAGCTCACGACTCCGGCTCCTTTACAAATCCTGTTTCTTGCGCTTTTGACGTTCTATGGATGAAGCAATCCCCCCCTAAAGCCTGAAACAAAGCTGCCGTATCAGTATAACGGGTGGCCTCTGCTTTTATGCGTCCGATTCGGGTTTGCTGGTATTGACGTTCCGCATTAAGAAGGACAAGAAAACTAACGGCGCCCAATTGATACTGCTTCCGGGATATTTCCAGAGATCGATAAGCCGCTTTTTCTGCCGCTTCCAGGGTTTTATAAGCCTTGGCGTCTTCCACCAATGCCCGCAAAACATTGGCAACTTGCTGAAAGGATTGCAGAACGGTTTGGCGATAGGATGCAAAGGTCTGTTCATAGGCCGCAATAGACGCATTTTCTTTTGCAATCATTGCTCCCCCCCTAAAGATCGGTTGCAACAACTGGGAGGCTATTGTCCAGACATTGGATGATCCTGCAAAAAGGTTGTGAGGCTGGTTTGCAATGCCGCCGATACTACCGGTTAGCGTCAGTTGCGGAAACATATTGGCTTTTGCAACGCCAATTTGCGCATGTGCTTGGTGAAGTAAAGCTTCCGCAGCCTTGATGTCGGGGCGGTTCCGTACCAAATGGGAAGGAAGCGTGATTGGCAATTCTGTGGGCAGATGAATATTTTCTAACCTAAAACAAGGCAGGCTGGCTTCACTCGGCAAACGGCCGACAAGAGCAGCTAAAGCATGGCGGGTTTGGGCCAGCGAGCTTTCCAAAGGAGGTAGGGTTGCTTTTGTTTGCCCAATGAGTATTTCTTGAGTTAATATATCCGTCTCGGAAGCGGCGCCGAGATGGAGCTGTTTCTTCATGATTTGGAGCTGTTTTTCCTGGGAAGAAACGAGTTCTTCTGTAACGTCAATTTGGGAGCGTAACGACGCTTCCCGAATGGCTGTTGTGACAATGTTTGATGTTAATGTCAAATAAGCAGCTTCAAGCTCAAATTGCTGAAAGTCTACCTGCGCCTCTAAAGCTTCAACCTGATGGCGTAAGACCCCAAAAATATCAGGGCTATAAGATACGTTGAGCGAGGTGTTGTAGAGACTAAAAATAGGGGGAAGCGCGTTAAGGCCGCTACCCGCTTTGGATTCCTTTTGGCGTATCACTGAGGCTTCAGCATCGACCGAGGGGAAAAAACCGCCCACTCCGCCTTTTAAATTTTCCTGCGCCTGACGTAAGGAAGCTTGCGCGGCCTGAAGAGTGGGGCTGTTTTGAAGCCCCTGGAGGATAAGTTGATTTAAAAGGTCACAGTCAAATAAGGCCCACCATTGATGGCGGATGTTATCTGCGAAGAGAAATTTCTGTGTTTTATTCTCTTGTCCCTTTATGTCAACAGTTTGTTGAGGAATAGGGGCCATGGTATAAGAATTTGTTTTAGGAGGTTCCGGGGGCTGAAAATCAGGCCCCACAGTGCATCCCAACAGCATTGCGGATGAGAAGATAAGATAATAATAGCTTTTTAAATGCAACAATTTAATACAAACTTTATCTAATGCTTTTTTTAAGGTTAGAACGAATTCCTCTTGAGAACAACAGGGATTCGAATAGAGGATTTATAAGAATACTTATAGAAACCTCTGCAAAAGCTGAAGAGTTTATCCGGGTAATGTGGTAAAATGCGCC
>CAZXMD010000118.1:0-5820 GCA_964641635.1 uncultured Candidatus Finniella sp.
AAATGAGTTTTCTTCTATCGACGACCCAAAAAAGCCCATTTTCGAGACATTCCGGCATTTCAAGGGGAATGATTCATATTTCTTTATCTGACCATGGCGTACCTCTTGTTCCTTACCATGTTCGTATTTCCGTAGATTTACACGCATTTGCGGCAAAATTTACCAAGGAACATTATCCGAAAACAGATCATTTTCGCGAAAAAAAATATGTTGTCATTGTTCCAGCTCGGGCTATGGGTGATATTTTAAGAAAAGCTCTCCCGCCAACTGCGATTTTCTTAGGAGATAACCTTTTAAAAACTGATTTAGAATACCAAATAAATTCATATAAAGAAAAAAATACAATAGAGCTAGGAGGCATTACACTTTCTGGTTCTCTAGCTAAACAAATTTATGAAGTAAGTTTAGGACAAAAGCAAGAGCTAGATGCTCATCCAAGCATAATCAACACAACCCACGATCCTCGGCTTTTCAAGGGATCCATCGACCAAGTCCCACCGGACTTTAAGTGGACATTGAGCGATGGTCCCAACGGACAAAGCCTGGTCGAAATTACACCCGAAAACATAGAGAATTACTGGTGGTCTTTTGCGAACCCAAATGAGCAGCCCAAGGGGCAGGGTTATCCGTATGTTACTGTAGACCTTAAAGCGCTTGCTGACACCTACAAAGGATGGTTATTTAATACTTCGCGTTGAAATTAGGAAGCGCCCATGGTTGGAGAGTAGCCGCCCCTCAGTGGTTCTAATGGTATGGCCTGAGCAAGACTGATTTGTTAAAAGAAAAAGGCAGTTTTATCTGCATAAACTAACAAGACAGAAAGGACATACCCATGGGAATTAATGCTACTGTTATTTTTTCTGTTAAATTCTGTCCAATTTAACTATCAAGGATTAAGATTAAAAATCAATTACCCAGTGTTGTTCCTTTCAGGCTGTTATGGTATAAGCAAGGATAGTTTAGGAATAATGACAGAGAGAAAAGATGAAATTTTTAACTCAGCGTATATTTTTGGTTTTATTCACATTGGCCTTGTTTCAAGCAGGAATAATAGCTACTCAGTTACCCGAAATTATCCCACATAGAGGAGGGCGCGCAGAGCGTCCTGAAAATACAATCAAATCTTTTCAGGAATGCATTGATCTTGGAGCAACAACATTAGAATTAGATGTGCAAGTTACTCAAGACGGGAAAGCTGTTGTCTATCATCCGGGAGATTTATCTGCAAACACAGATGGACAAGGGAAGGTGAGCGATTTTACTTATGATGAACTTCAAAAGCTTGATGCAGGGTACAAATTCGAGAGTAAAGGCGAATTGCGTCATAAAGGAATGGGATATAAAATCCCGCTTTTCCAAGAAGTATTGTCAAAATTTCCCACGATACGCCTCATTGTAGATTTGAAATCTCTGCCAGCTAATATTCTTATAGATGCAGTTGCAAAAGACATTGAGGCGCAAAAAGCCTGGGATAGGGTTATTTTCTATTCAACGGATGAGAGCCATCTTAATTATTTGAAGGAAGCTTGCCCTTACGCTATCGCTTTTGAAAGTCGTAAGAATACGGTAGAAGAGTTTTTAAATGTTACTGGTTCAGCGAATCTCATAAAAACCGATCAGCCTATCTGGCTGGGTTTTGAATTGATTCGACAATTTAAAATAACAGAAAAATTAGCGCTGGGAGATGCTGAATACCCGGTCAATCTTGTTGTTTGGACAGAGCCAGGTATAAAGCGAATCCAAGAAAAACTACCTAAAGCTTCTCTTGTTATGTTTGGTATTAATACAGTGGAAGACTATCAAAAAGCCGCAGCTTTAAAAGCCATAGCGATTTATACAGATAATCCTTCTGCTCTTTTTCAATATTATAAAAATCTAAGTTGAACATTCCTGTAAGTTTTTTTAAAAGTCGCGGTTAATTATTATTGGAACAAAATCATTTTAAGGTGTGTGATTAATTAATACCAACTTGCGATCAATAAGATGTAAAAAGCACCCCTCACCCGCCATGCCGCTTCGCTCCATGTCGACCTCTCCCACACGGGGAGAGGTCCTAAATACAAGCGTGCACCTTACCTCTCCCCTTGTGGGAGAGGTAACCGATGAGCCTTGCGAAGAGGTGGGTGAGGGGTACGTTTATGGTTCCATTGATTGCAAGTTGGTATAAGCCAAATTACAATAGAAGCCATATAAACACCTCCTAAAAAATTGGAAGCTGTCTTATCATATTATACCAAATCCCATATTTAACTAAACGATAAAATCGTGCTATAAATGTAGATACTGAAACAACAGGAGTATCTGCATTATGGCAAGAAAAAGTAACGCAATTAGTGACGACCTCTATGATCAAGCAAAGAAAAGCTTGAAAAAAGCTGGACGTGACGGAGATGTGGGCAGGCGATTACAAGCGATTATATCAGCTAAACAACACGGAATTACAGCAGTGTCAAGAGTTCGTGAAGTTGTCTGGGTTAATTAACACGCTAGTTGTCCGACATGGGCTGCTTGTTATTCTTGCATTTTTCCTCCTTTAAATAAAATGGCTGTTGTGGTTGTTGGGCCTGTGGATATGTGGGTAACTTTGAAGGCGTTAGCCTTTAATAGTTATCCACATATCCATCAGGTCTAGGAAACCGCGATTTTTAAGCGGCAGCTTTCCTTCCTATCTTCTTTCCCTGTCTGTTGTACGATCCTATTAATAGGGGACCATGGAAAATACTAATCGTACCATTTAAATACTCTTTAACCGTCACTGTTGCCTTTACGTAATGATATCGATGCTCTCCCTTGCCAATCTGGAGTTTTAACGCCTTGTAAGATACCGTATTGTCCTTATGAACGACCCGCTCTTCCTCGTAGCACATCAAATCATCAAAATTCCCTACCCAGGGGATAAAAGCTCGTTTTTCAGACTCAGCCTTTACCATAAACTCTGCGTTATGGGCGGGTAAATAAACCTCTTTTAAGTATCGGTTCGCCTCTTCTAGGGTCTTGATCCTGGCTGATTTTAATTCCAGAGGCAGACGTCCCTGAAGCGTTCCAAACATCCGCTCAGACCTACCACGCCCTTGAGGGCAGTAGGATTCAATGTGCTGAATCCCTAGCTTCTTTAATACCCGGCCAACATGGGTCAATTGACCTTTACTAACCTTCCCACCAGCTTCGGGGGTATAAAAATAATGACTTCCTCGGTCGGTATAAAGAGAGCAAAATAAACCATACCTCTCAATGGTTTCTTTGATCCCAACCAAGGTGCTGATGGTTCCTTCTTCCTCTACAAAAAAGGCGGACGTTATCTCAGAGGTGGCGTCGTCCATTGTTACGATCAAATCCACTGGATACCCAAGATCTGGTATCCATAAATGCTTTGATCCATCCTGATGCAGCATCATTCCTGCCATAGGACGGCGATCACGACGTAAGCGGTGTTTGCCGCCTCGGGTGCTCTTTGTTACTAAATTTGCCCGGATGAGCTTATTCTTTGTCCAACTATAGCTTCTCTTGTTTCCATGTTGGCGCTTGGCTATGGCATGAAAATGGCGGACATTATAGCCGTCATAGCGATCTCGATATAACTTTGTGAGCTCCTCGACCTCTTCATCGGCCGCGCGTTGGCCAGATTGACGACCTAATCGGCGGTCAAACCGACCATCAAAATCCTCTTCTTCATATCGGTTCCTCTTTCTTAAAAAGGTTCTTGAGCTGAAATGAAGCAAACTTGATGCTTCTTCTGCTGTAATCTTCCCATCCATAAAGCGGCTATATACTTCTTCAAATCTCATCTTTAAAACTTCCTCATTAATACGTTCTTGTCATCGGGTGTACCTCCTTCCAGGGTTGGTACATCCAGTCTAAAATCGGACAACTAACGAATTAATTAACTCGGACATATCACCTATTCGTGACATAATTTTTTTAATATATTGAAAATAAAAAAATGATACCTATATACCTTCTATGGGTTTCACAAAGACCCACTTCAAAATAGAAAAGGAGATATGATTAATGAAAAAAATTAAGTTTGTTAGATTTGCTGTATTAGCAGCTATTGTTGTTAGTTTGTTCGTCCAAGATGGATATTGTATGGAGAGAGAAGATGCCCCTAATCATTTCGCAATTCTCTCACTCGATAAAAATGTTGAAATTTTTGAATGGTTAGCAAAAGATTCTCAAAAAAAACATTTTAAAAATATACGGCTTGTATGCCACTCTTTTCACGATATTGTTAGTGATTTTAATTTTTTTATTGTTCCAGATATGAGCCATGTGAGAGCTTCATATGAAGCGAAAGACAAAGACCTGATAGATTTAGCTCAATTATTTCCAAATATTACTTCACTCAATTTAGCCTTTAATAAGCATATTATGCCTTCCACATTTTCATGCTTACTAAACCTCAAGGCCCTTAATCTTCATCAGCATGGGTTTTGGATAAAAGAGTATAGTAGATCATTTGGCGAGCGAGAAAAGCTTGTAGGTTATGTAAGTGATGAAAATATCCTAGAATTATCAAGACTAACTGAATTAAATCTAGGCGATGTTAGTGAAGAAGTTACAGATAATGGGATTACAAAATTAACAAATCTAACATCTCTAACTATCGGGCATATGAATACTAAAATTACAAATATTGGCATTCGACAAATGACTCAACTAAAGAAGCTTACTTTAGAATGTCATGGAAAATCCATTAATGAAGATGGAATCACACACCTTGCCAATCTTAATGTACTCGATATGTCTTTTCTGAATATTAATCCAATTAGAACATTTGTTGGTTTTGTTGGTATGACCAACCTGACAGAGCTAAATTTGAGCAATCGTGATTGGATTGACCAGAACCAATACTGGTCTCTGCGTTCTGCAAATAAATACCTAAAAATTAACTGGAAATATTGTAATAATTCTAACGAAACTTGGAATTAATTAAATTTCTGTCTAAGTTGATATGCTGATTCTAAATCAGATGGTCGAAAAACCCCCGAAAAATACTTTTGCGGGGGTTTTTTAGGTTATGTCAGTAATGGAATCGACTTGATTCAAGAACTAAAAAAGTAATGTCTTTTGAAGACTTTGATGCTCTTTTCGAGTACATCAAGGCAATAGAAAATCAAAAGCAACTAGAAACAAGGACGGAAAATAATAGAGAACTTCACTACTGTCCGGTAAAAGTTTAGTCAATTTCCTCTAATCTCTGGCATAGCCTAGATCACAGAGGGTTTTAGGTCGTTGTCGACTTGAAATTGTGTTGAGCTATTGTTCGCATTCTTGGTGAATTCACCATCAGGAGTTTGGGTAAATGTTCAAAGGAAAATTAGTTTTCTCTCAGCTTACAGATCATCTTTCGCTCCACATCTTTAGACGTTGCGTTGCTGGATATAATGGTGACCGATATGCCAAAACCTTTCGATGTTTAGACTAGTATCTAGTTATGTTTTTTGCCCAATTAACATTTCGCGAGAGTCTGCGTGATATAGAATCCTGCCTTCGTGCTCAGCAACATAAACTTTATCATATGGGGATCAAGTCCCCTATTTCCCGCAGCACCTTGTCCGATGCCAATGAACAGCGGGATTGGCGTATTTATGCTGAATTGGCTCAAGAGCTTATTTGTATTACGCGCCCGCTATATGCAGATACTGACCTGGGATTGGATTTGGACAATACGGTTTATGCGTTGGATTCATCTACCATTGATTTGTTTCTATCCATATTTCCATGGGCGTTATTTCGCTCAACAAAATCTGCGGTTAAAATGCATACTTTATAGTAAATTAAGTTCAAAACCTTACATTGAAAAAACATGGTCGATCGCCT
>CAZXMD010000119.1:0-5754 GCA_964641635.1 uncultured Candidatus Finniella sp.
CGAATGGTAAAATTGCTATGAAGCTGGATGACGGGGAAAACCTCATCGCTGTTCAAACCTGTACGGAAAATGACGATGTCCTGTTATCCACACGCAAAGGAAAGTGTATCCGCTTTCATATGAACGAAATCCGTATCTTTGTGGGGCGTGATTCTAACGGCGTGCGTGGTATCCGTTTGTCGAAAGAGGATGAAGTCATCTCCATGGCGATTATGGGTCAGATGATCCTGTCCACAGAAGAACGGGATGCTTACTTGCGTCAGGCCGCGAAAGCTAGACAAGTGCTTGAAGAGGGTCTGGATGGAGAAGATATTGCAGGTGATGAGAATGGCGATGAAGAGGGATCATCCGATACCTTGAAATTGTCGCCGGAGCGCATTCTGGAGCTTGCTTCTTCTGAACAGTTTATTTTGACCGTTACGGAAAATGGCTTTGGAAAGCGGAGTTCCTCTTATGGATACCGGACAACAGGCCGTGGCGGCATGGGCGTGGACAGTATTATTGTAAACGACCGCAACGGTGGCGTTATCGGTTCTTTTCCGGTTGATCCGACGGATCAGATTATGTTGGTGACCGATGGAGGCCAGCTGATCCGCTGTCCCGTCCACGATATCCGCATCGCTGGCCGCCGGACTCAAGGCGTTACAATCTTCCGCGTCGGTGAGCAAGAAAAAGTGGTGGCGGTCAGCCGTATTTCTCTAGGGGAAGAGGATGGAGATGCGGAAGGGATGGAAGAAGAGGCTGAAGCCTCTGATCTTGCATCAGACGCTTTGCCGATTGATACGCAAGAATCTGAAGCTCTTCCTGTTGTTGGTGAATAAGAAACAATCTGATACCAGATTGCAATCAAAGATATTATGATTTCCTCCTCACTCACCATAAGCGGAAGCGTATGATGAGTCAGGGGGAACTTTATGATGCTTTTGTTCGCTAATTGGCATGAAACCCATTTCCCAATCACTTGAAAATATGAGATTAGGGGTAATACGTCTCTTAAGATAAAGAAGAAAAGTTAAAATATTATAAAGAAGCGTGTGGTTAGGTTATCGCCGTTTTCTAAATGATCGATAAAGCGGAGTGTTCTTTGGGATTGAGTCAAGGATGGTGGTCGCAACAGGGATTGAACCTGTGACCCCTACGATGTCAACGTAGTGCTCTACCGCTGAGCTATGCGACCAATACCATAGGTTTCTACTATGCTCTTTGGCAAATAGCAAGACTCAAGTGGTAGGGGGCCAAAATTTTTTTGCTAGAAAAATAGAATTTTTGGCCCATTGTAAGCTTCTCACTAAAACGTGGCCGTGAAACGCTTTGCCCAAGTTCTCAGGAAATATCCTGAGGTTTTTTTAAGAACAAGAGGCGCAATGTGGCCTATACGCCATGAAGCTTGATAGTGTCGGATGATACTATCATATCCAAAAAATATGATTCCCAACGATGGTTAACTCGAAAATTCAAGAATATTCGTGCTGTCCTTTGTGAGGGGGCCGGTAATGTGGAAGTCTCTTTAATCAGGTCTTTTCGAAAATTATACAGCCAGATTCGTTTTAAGCATTTCCGCTCTTTGCAATATTGTGATTTCGATAATCTTTGCATGGCCACTTCTTCGTTTGAATACAGCAGAATCAGATCTATCTTAGATCATAATGGTGTTGTCACGATTAACGGTTGGTTAAAATTTTGGATCGGGGCATGGGATGATCCTTGAGCCACTTGCCGTATTGTACATTATCATTGATAATCATCTCAATATTTCGCGTCCTACCAATAGAGCTGGCATGTGAAAACGGCAGGGAAAAAAGATGTAGAAGGCTAACCCGAATAAGCCATTAAGAACAGGAAATTTCGAATGATAGACGACATTAAAAAGACCCTCTGGGCAGCAGCCGACAAGCTCCGTGCGAACATGGATGCATCGGAGTACAAACACATTGTGCTGGGGCTAGTCTTCCTAAAGTACATTTCCGATGCCTTTCAAATGCGTCGAGACAACCTTACCTATAGTTTTTCTGATCAAACCAATAAGTATTATCTTTACGAAGCTGGCCCTGAAGAAGTCGCTCAAGCCTTAGAAGATCGAGATTATTTTAAAGCAGAAAATGTCTTTTGGGTTCCGGAAGCGGCGCGTTGGGAAAATTTACGGGTGCGGGCAAAACAGGCGGATATCGGCAAGCTTATTGATGATGCCCTATCCTTGATCGAAGCCGAAAACCCCAAGCTAAAAGGCATTCTTGATAAGCGCTATGCGCGCGCGCAATTGCCGGACGGCAAGTTGGGGGAGCTGGTTGACTTGATTTCCACCATTGGTTTTGGGGCGCCAGGTCAAAACGCAAAAGATTTATTAGGTCAGGTTTACGAATATTTCCTCGGTCAATTTGCCAGCGCCGAAGGAAAGAAAGGCGGGCAATTCTATACCCCTGTGAGCATTGTGGGAACGTTGGTTGCCGTTTTGGCCCCTCACCAGGGAAAAGTGTATGACCCTTGTTGTGGGTCAAGCGGCATGTTCGTGCAGTCAGAAAGATTCATTGAAGCCCATGGCGGGAAGATAGGGGATGTCTCTATCTACGGGCAGGAATCCAACCCAACGACATGGCGCTTGGCGGCCATGAACCTTGCGATTCGGGGCATTGATTTTAATTTGGGCAAGGAACCTGCCGACACTTTCACAAAAAATCAGCATCCGGATTTGCGGGCCGATTTCGTGTTGGCCAATCCCCCGTTCAATATCTCGGACTGGTGGCATGGCAGCTTGGAGGGTGATGCACGCTGGGTCTATGGAACACCTCCGCAAGGAAATGCAAACTATGCGTGGTTGCAGCACATCTTGTACCACCTTAACCCCAAGGGACGGGCCGGTATTGTTTTGGCCAATGGATCCATGAGCTCCAGCCAAAACAGTGAAGGCGACATTCGTCGAAGAATGATCGAAGCCGATGTGGTGGAGTGTATGGTAGCACTACCAGGCCAGTTGTTTTTCAACACTCAGATTCCTGCTTGTCTGTGGTTTCTTACCAAACAAAAAACGACACGCAAAGGGGAAGTGCTTTTTATTGATGCGCGTAAGCTCGGCACCATGATCAGCCGTGTCCAGATTGAATTTTCAGAAAACGATATTCAGAAAATTGCCGATACAGTCCACGCCTGGCGCGGAGATGGTGAGGTAAAGGAAGCCTATACGGATGTGCCTGGTTTTTGTCGAAGTGTTACCTTGGCTGAAATAGCCGAGCATGGACATGTCTTGACACCTGGCCGCTATGTGGGCGCAGAAGCCGTTGAGGATGATGATGAAGATTTTGCCCTGAAGATGCAAAAGCTCACAGAAACCTTGGGCGAACAGATGGCTAAAGGGGTGGAACTGGATGCGCTGATCCGAAAGAAGTTGAGAGGGTTGGGGTATGAGTTTTAATCTGACAACTTTAGGGGAATTTTGCCCATTCTCCTACGGAAAAGGTCTACCTGAGCGTAATCGAAAAACTGGGACGATACCGGTGATTAGTTCAGCCGGAATTGTTGGTTACCATAATGAATCCTTAGTTAAAGTAGGGGGTATAGTAGTCGGTAGAAAGGGTACCGTTGGTAACGTAACTCTAAGCGAAAAACCATTTTGGGCAATTGATACAGCCTTTTTCATCATTGATGAACCCCAGAAACGTGACCTCTATTTTACTTACTATCTTTTGAAAACCTTAAATTTACATCTAATGAATTCCGATAGTGCTGTGCCAGGACTTAATAGAGAGAATGCACATGCATTGGCGGTGAATATTCCTTCACTCCAATTGCAAAAAAGAATTTCCAGTATTTTATGTGCCCTAGATAACCGTATTTCTTTGCTCCAAGAAACCAATGCCACCCTCGAAGCCATAGCCCAGACTCTATTCAAATCTTGGTTTGTTGATTTCGACCCTGTGCACGCAAAAGCAGAAGGCCGTCAGCCTGAAGGAATTGATGCAGAAACAGCAGCTCTTTTCCCCGATAGCTTTGAAGAGTCTGAGCTAGGTCTCGTACCGAAAGGGTGGCGAATAGCAACAATTGATGAATTATGTCATTTCCAAAATGGTTATGCATTTAAGAGTGGTGAAATTCACGGTAACCCTCAAGAAGCATATAAAGTTTTTAAGATGGGTAATATCAAGAAAGGCGGTGGGTTAAATAAATCTAAGGCAAAAGATTATTTTAGAAAAGATAAAACGCAAAAATTAGGTAGATATTTAATAAAAAAAGGAGATCTACTTATGTGCATGACCGATATGAAAAATAACGTAGCATTGCTAGGTCATACAGCATTAATGAATAAAGATGATGAATTTATTCTTAATCAACGTGTTGGATTGTTAAGAAGTAAATTTCCAGATTATGCAAATTATCCATTTCTTTACATCTTAACTAATAGCAATTTCTTTATAAAAAATTTAAGAGCTCGAGCTAATAGTGGCGTTCAGGTGAATTTATCAACCTCTGAAATTAAAAATACAAGATTTATTTTGCCTAGCAAGTGCGTACAAATAGAATTTGATCGAATTGCGATGAGCATTCAAGAAAAGATATTTCTATGTGAGTCGAAAATTGAAATATTATCCGAACTTCGCGATAAATTACTACCACGTTTGATTTCTGGTCAGTTGCGATTGCATGATATGAGTGTATAATATGTTTGAATCACTTTTAAGAAAGGGATATTTTCCCAAAGAGTTGCCCCCTTTATTCAGTACAAATATATTTGCAAATTGCATTCTAAAAAATATTGGAAAATTACCAAATTTTGTAACTTTAAAAAAAGCTCAATGGAGTTCACCAACACACCATAATTTAGCTCGGGTAGGTGGTTTCAGAAGGCGCTTGTCTGTTCCAAATCCAATGAGTTTCATCAGGCTCGCTCAGGCGTTTGATGACCATGCTGAGATAATAAATAAGATTTGGGCTGGATCTCCATATTCAAACACGAGCCCTAAACTCCAATCAGGGCACCTACGTGCAACTCCAGTTCCTACTATTTATGCTCCCTTTCAAAAAGCAGCGACGCGTGTTGGAGCACATTATCTTCTAAAAGCAGATATTTCTCAATTTTATCCGTCGGTTTATACTCATACCATTCCTTGGGTCTTGCATACTAAAGAAATTTCAAAAGCTAGGCGTCATGATAATGCATTGGCAGGTAATCGCTTGGATTCTGAATTGCAAGCTACTCAACAGGGACAAACAAAAGGAATTCCTATAGGTCCAACTACGTCTCTCGGTATTGCTGAATTGTTGCTGTCAAAAATTGATAATGATATGAAGAATTCCTGTAATATTATTGGCGGAATTAGATTTATCGATGATATGGAGCTTAGTTTTTGTAAGCTAAGTGATGCAGAGCATGCATTGTTTAAATTGGAGGCCTTACTTCACGATTATGAGCTACAGTTAAATAGAAATAAGACAAAAATTATTAGTTTGCCAGATTATCTTGAATCATCTTTTATCTCCCAATTGCGAATCCACATACCAAAATCTAAAGAAAAGAGGGGTTCTGTGTGGGTAGATTATTTTAATTTAACATTTAAGTTAGCGCGTGATTTCCCTTCGGAAAGTGTCCTACGTTATGCTGTAGGTGCCCTTAAAAGAGTAAATGTGGAACCAAAACTTTGGGACTCGGTCCAGTTGCTATTATGGCAGTGTATTATAGCCGATCCAGGATGCTTGAGGTTTGTAATAGATATTCTTTGGCAAAATTCTCTCGATAATCCTTTGTTGAAGGTAGATAAATCGATA
>CAZXMD010000120.1:0-5741 GCA_964641635.1 uncultured Candidatus Finniella sp.
GAAAAAAGCTCTCTTCATACACTCCCCAATGAAATGATATTTAGGGTTTATGATTATATTCCGCCAATGCTTTTGCACACTACTCGGTTTGAGCCAGAAAGGGCTATGTCCCTACAAAATACCATATCCCTTGTATGTCGCGGATGGCGAGAGAGGGTTGTGGAGTTCATAGATTGTATCAGCTTCCCGGAAAAGCTTGGTCCGTGTCTTTTAGACGCGATGGAAAATGGGGGAATTAGAATTCCGGAGATATTCCAGCGTATACGTATCCAAAGATTGAATGCGAACGGCGTGATACCGTTCAGTAAGGGTATAATTTGTGATATTCTAAATCTTGAATACCTTAAATCTCTGACTATAAGTTTCAGCAACACAGTCAAGGATGATCTATTAAGCAAGCTTACCAACCTTGAAACTCTGAAATTAATATCGAATGTACAAATTACAGATCAGGGCCTGATGCCTCTAACGGGCTTAAAGAGCCTTACACTTTCTGGCCAAGATAAAATCACAAAAGCTTGCTTCCAGAACTTTGCCAATTTGGAACGGTTGCATCTTCATGGCGTGTATGTTGTTACGACTTCCTCGCTCCTTCAACTTACAGCACTTACGAAATTATCTTTAAAGGGAAGCCATTCCTGTATTGAGCAGGATGAAGAGCTTAAAGACCCTTCGAATCTCAAGAGGTTGGGGATATATAATCAGTCCCAGATAACCATTGCGGATCTTGCGGTTCTTCCCTGTCTTAAATACTTGATCCTGGAAGGTGATGTTGTGATTAGTCAACAAGCCCTAGAGCCGTTTGAGGGTAAACTAGGGGACGCAATTTTCATCAAGAAGACAAGTGTTCAATAAGAGGAAACCGGGGGGTGAAAGCATAAACAGACGGAAGTCCCAGGAGTTTATTCTCCCGCCACAATGCCGGCAAGGTTTGTAAGATAACGTGGGGGATGTCTTTTAGATGCTTCTTTGCGTCCGCTTCCAACGCTTGAATGCCTTCTTCCCCCAAGGCGGCAATACAGCAGGGAGCATCGTCAGACACCTCAACGGTAAACCGACCATCCCAAAGATAGGCGCCAGGGAGATGAACAGGGACGTCTTTGCCGATGGCGGCAGGTTCTCTTGTGACCCACCACTCTTTGGGTTTGTCTAAGATTTGGCACCCTCCTAACGTCAGGGAATGAGCGGATGCCATAGCATCCATGGCCCGATGCAACGCTTGACGCCGCACTGGATAGTCTTTTGTCCCGATGGTGGCCAAGATGCGTTTCAGCATTTCTTCAAAAGCTTCCGGGGATTCTTTGAGGGCTTCTTTACTGAGCTTTGCATATCCACAAGGAAAAAGGGACGCATGTCGGTAGAGCAGGCCGGAAATGTGCTGATCCACAAGTCGTTGCGCATGATTGAGGCGTTCAAGGGTTTCCTGGATCGTCATGGGCGTAAGGCCTTCAGCACTCAAAGAAGGAAGCAGTTGACGCCACCGGACACGGGTAAAGTCTTCGTTCTCGTTGCTGGGATCTAAAAGAAAGGGTTGATTGAACGCTTTCAGGGTCGCTTTGAGGCGGTTGGCGTCAAGGCTGAGCAAGGGTCGCAAGATGCGCCCAAAATTTGTTAGCACTTCCTTTTGAGTGCTCGTTAATCCCTTTAAACCGGATCCTTTGGCGAGCCGGATCATAAACGTTTCAAGCTGATCCTGGGCATGGTGGGCTGTTAGGAGATGCTTTACTCCGTGGTCTTTGCACCACTGGGCCAGCATCTGATAGCGTGCTTCCCGGGCAGCGGCCTGGATGGCTGTTTGAAGGGGCTCATTTTCTGCGTCTCTTTCCCACGTTAAGATATGATGCTCAATCCCTCTGGCGTCGAGCCAAGCCTTAACCTGATGCGCTTCGGCTGTGGAGTCTTCGCGTAAACGATGGTCGACCGTAAGTGCGATGGCCCTGCCGCCTTGATCTTTTGCCCATTGATGGGTAAGAAGCGCCAAAGCCAAACTGTCTGGCCCGCCGGACGTGGCAATAGCGATTGTTGGCGGAGACTCAAACGGGGCGAAGGGCGCCATCAGTTCGCTAAATTCAAGAGGCGTGAGGGGCATGATCTTTTTTCCAGTGCTTTAGGCCTGCACAAAGGGAGAGGGTGAAAAACAGGAGGAGATTATCGTGCAAGTCACCTGTTTTCTGGGCATTTATAAAACTAAAAATTGTGATGAGAATGAGAGAGGTACGTTCAGGGGTTGAAAAATAAAACCGGAGTTTTAAATTTCTAAAAACGACATACAGCAGCGCCATAAACCAGGCGAGCCCAACCAACCCCGTTTCACTCAAAATCTCAAGGAAAATATTGTGGGGATGAAGGCTGACATCCCCCAAGCCATGGGAAATAGGCCATCCGCCAAATCCAACGCCGATAAAAGGATGGTCAAGAAAAACCGAAAAGGCAGATTGATAATAGGTGAACCGCTCATTGACAGCGTCATCGATTTGTCCTGTCAGAAGGGGGGCTACCCGTTGATGAAAATGGGAGCCTGTATGGTCAAATAATCCATTGAACATGAAGTAAATCAATGTGCACAAAGTAACTAGCACACTTAGATGAATGACTGGTTTGGAGATAGAGTTTTCCCAGCATTTTACCCCATAAAATACGACAAGTGCGGCAGCCGTGGCCAGAATCGGGCCTCTGCCCCCTAAATTAATTAGGACATAAAAGAGGAGGCTGCTTAAGAATAGACCCCAAAACCAGAGCTTGTGAAGGTCTGATTTCTGTCCTATGAATTGAAAATAAGAATAGGGCATGAGAACCAGTAAGCCCACCCCTAAGGTTTGGCCTGTGACCAGGTAGTTGGTATTCAAGATATCAGAAATCGTGGTCAGGCCGTTGACGAAGAAGACCCGGTAGCTTTCGGCTAAGACAAGAGCCGAAAAAAGAAAAAAAGCCCAGATTAGTCGGTTGAGGCGCTCAATATTTTTGGAAATGATCAGATAACCCATTAGAAATCCGGGAATGGTATAAATTGTGTAACACAGCGTTTTTTGCAGTTTATAGGCATGAGAGGGTGACCAAAAGCTTGAGGCGATAAACCACAGACTCATGCCTAAAAAAATAAGAATAGTAGGGTCTTTCAGTTTAGATTTTTCTTTATCTTTGCAGTAGAGGAAGATGCTCCAAGGTATGAGGATTGCGGTCAGAAGGACGGTGACGTCGGGGGACGTAAAAATGTCAAAGGCATTTTTGTACTGATAGGAAAAAATCCATAGGACAAAGAAAGATTCAAACGAGAATAAGGAGTTGATAAATTTCAAGTGTTCCCTCAATGGCCATTTTGGTTGGTATGCTAATCCCGATTATTATTTGAGTTTTTAAAACCCCTCACCCGCCTCTTCCCTTTGGTCAAAGCCGACCTCTCCCACAAGGGGAGAGGTGTTCATACAAAAATCTCCTTTTGCGGGAGCGGGGTAACCAAAACCCTAAAACATGGGGGCATTCAAGTGCAGTCTACACTTTTCATAAAAAAAGCGGAAGAGTTTTAGCTCTTCCGCTTTTGAAGTTAACAAATAAACCTGGCTAACTCATTCTGCCCTCTTTAGAGACTTCATCAAGAAAAGTATCAAACCAATTTTTCAGTTTCTTCAATGATGATAATTCATCTTTAATAGCATTATACTCGTTAAGTTTTTTCTCATCGGTTTTATGATGATTAGCAACGATTCCTTTGAGGAATTCAGGGCTTGACGCTTGTTCTTTTCTTTCTACTTGTATCAGGCCAATTGTATAAGGCGTTTTTACGACACCTGAAAAATACAACCCCTGGTTACTTTGAGCTTCTGACAATTGCTTATGCGTCAAGTCATAACTCCCTTGAAGCTGATGAAGAAGGGTGTATTTGCTTTCCCATTCGCTCAGTTCAAAAGAAACGAGTTTATGCACAACATTAACCCAGTTCTCAATTGTTTTACTTACTTCGGCGGCATCGATTTCGGCGTCAAATTCGTGTCCTGGATAACTAAATATTTTATTGAAGTTACCCTTAAAGATCGCGAGGTTTTTTTCGTTCTGTTGTTGATCACCAGGCATGCCGCCATGGTAGTGCTGCGGATTGGCTATGATAGACTTTAGATTATTATAAAAATAATCCATTCTGAGAATAAATTGGCCATGTTTTGTTCCTGAGAAGGTCATCCATGACGTTTGCGCCGGATTATGATAATAGTGGCCATACATATCCATATGATGAGGGTCATGGGTATTGATATTGAAGTGAGGTTTCTGGGTTATCAGTTTCAGAAACAGAATCATTGATCTTTCGGAACATAGATCGCCCATAATAAAAGACTTGTTTTTTGTTAAAAAATCCAGGACATCATCAAAGTCGCCTTCACTAATATCTAAAGACCTTTTTGAAAATCTGTCGCTCAATACGCTTGCATATTTTGGAACCAGAATTTCATTAATCAAGTGCATAATTTTGAAGGGGTCTAAAGGAGGGAATAGGTCTGCATCCGCACTCTTTGAGATCAGGCGTTTCATTTCCCGTTCATCAAGAGATAGCCCCATTGAACTTGCTGACAAACTAGAAGTTCCAAAACCGGAAGTTCCCAAAAAAGAACGTGCAAACTCTTCCGGATTTTGTTCACTTAAGGATACAAGTCCGGCTGTTTGTTCCGAGTCTAACTTCAATATCTGAGAGAGTTGCAATACAAAAGGGGTCATTTGGGAACGCTGGAGAGATGATTCTCCGAAATTCGGATTGGTTTTTGAGCTGTCCATCCCATTGGCTTGATTTGCTAACAGGCAAACCGTTGATAAAGAAGTAATTAAAAACTTCTTGAAAATATTTCTCATTATTTAATGTCCTTTCATTGTAGTGTGATTGTTGTAATAAATCGATGTTGTTTTTATCTTTTAAGATATAATAAAGGTTATTGTCAACTGATTTGGTGTTTAAAACATAAAAAATGGAAAAATTCTTTTTAATAAAAGCTGATTACCAGGAAAGTTCAGCTAGACTTTTGAGTCACCCGGAAGTCGTTCGTGTTACCCACCTTTGAGACGCCTCCCCCGCGAAGGCGGGGGCCTACGTCTCTTCCGCGATAGCGGAGGAAAAAGAACACCTTGTGCCTCGCTTCGCGATGCGGCGTGGATCCCCGCCTTCGCGGGGAAGACGAAAGAGAGAGCGGGGAGGCCGTACAGGAATGCAGATAATACCTTAAAAGACAGCTGAACATTCTTGATAATCAGGTAATAAAAGAATTTTTAAAGCCCCAAAACATCCGCCATGGAATAGAGTCCCGGTTTTTGTTTTGTAAGCCATTCGGCGGCGCGAAGGGCGCCTTTTGCATAAACGGCGCGGGAAAGTCCCCGGTGGGTAAGTTCAAGCATTTCTTCATTCCCAATGAAGCGGACAGAATGGTCGCCAATCACCGCGCCGCCCCGTTGAACGGAAAAACCGATGGAACCCGCTTTGCGCTCTCCCCCATGAGCATGATCACATTTAAGCTCATCAAGGGTTTTCTCACGCCCTTTGGCGGCCGATTGGCCGAGAAGGAGGGCTGTGCCGGAAGGGGCATCTTTTTTATGGCGGTGATGCATCTCCGCAATTTCTATGTCATAGGTTTCATCCAGGTAGTGTGCCGCTTTTTCTACAAAATTTCTCAAAAGGGCGATGCCAAGGCTCATGTTTGAGGCAACAACCAAAGGAATCTGGGTGGCGGCGGAAGAGGTGAGTTGATGATGATGCGGCAGTAAAC
>CAZXMD010000121.1:0-5674 GCA_964641635.1 uncultured Candidatus Finniella sp.
GAGAGCAATATGAGTCTATCATTCACAACCTTTCAAAACCCAACATGGAAGGATAAGATCGACTTAGAATTAAGGAATAAATTGGAATCGCACACCAATACACCCCATATAAATCAACCTCAAGGACTCTATGCTCATCATGGGGCTCAACTCGTTGGTGGAATTGTCTTCCAGAAATATAATGACATCCTATGGATTGAAGCCCTATGGGTTGATGATAATTTCAAAAGGCGGGGGATTGGGCGGTCAATCGTCAACCAATTGATCGATATTTCAAGGCTGGAAAATGTGCAAAATTTTCAATTGAATACTTTTTTTCCAGAAGCAAAAAGTTTTTTCCAGGCCTGCGGCTTCGATGTTGTCAATTGCATTCCCAACTGGAAATATGGTCTTACCTGCTACTTTATGAGAAAGTTTCTATGAGCATTCCTCACCACCCGTTCTACTTTATGAGACATGGTGAAACGGATTGGAACCGCTCAAACCGGATTATGGGACAGACGGATATCCCTTTGAATGAAAGGGGTATACGCCAAGCTCATGATGCAAAAGATATTTTAATGACCATAGAGTTTGCAAATATATATTCAAGCCCCCTTCAAAGGGCCCGCCAAACCGCCGAAATCCTCAAAGGAGAGTTCGGTCATCCCATTGATTATATTGACCATTTAAAAGAGCGTGGCTGGGGAAAAGGAGAAGGACAGTTATCCGACTTTAAAGGGATAGAGATCACTACGACAAACATTCCGCAGGGAGCAGAGCACTATAATGAACTTGAGGCGCGAGTTATCCTGGCCCTAAAGGAAATTCTTGCACAGCCTTCAAAACCGCCCCTTATCATAAGCCACGGAGGGATCTTTATGGTTCTCACCAAACTGTTGGCCCATGCAAGCCTCCCTTTAGAAAACTGTTCCCTCTACTTCTTTAGACCTCCAGAGCATCCAAAAAATCCCTGGTTTATTGTTAAGTTAAGTGAACCATAAATCTAGGGATGCCCCGCTTTTTGAAGAGGTCCTTCAAAGCAGCTTTCTTCCTTCAGGGCCTGCAAGACCTTTTGAGGAGTTAAAATTTGTCCTAAAAACTTACCTTTAGGTGTTTTGCATCCATAAACAGCGTAAAAGGGAATGCCATATTGATTGAAAGTTTTGAGGTAAGCCGTAATCTTGGGGTCATGGTTCGTCCAGTCAGCTTCCATGAGGATGATATTTTCTTTACGTAAAGCTTCTAAAACCATCTTGTTTTTAAGGACAAAATATTTATTCGCCTGGCATGTTAAACACCAATCTGCCGTAACGTTGACAAAGACCGTTTTGCCGTCCTTAACATACCCATCAATTTGATCGGGCTCAAAGGGTTTCCATAAGCCATTCTTATGAGAATAATGTGTGTCCGCAGGCTGGGAAATGAAAACAGGTAAGATAAAACTTGCAGCAATCAACAAGCTGGCGCCGAGCCATGCCATGTTTTTCTGTACTTCAGAGCGACCTTTGGCTTTTTTCAAGAACAAAGAAAGAAACAGCATCAACATGGCAATGCTATAACTCCCTGTCTGCCCGATTTCTGCAATCAAAACATAAACCAACCAGATCGCTGGTATGATAATCAGAAAGCCAAAAAAATGTTTAACTTTTAGCATCCAGGCGCCAGGCTTGGGAAGCATAGTTGCAACTTTTGGAAAGAATGCAATCAGGAGAAATGGAAAAGCCAGACCAAGGCCCATGAAAAAGAAAATGGTGAGGATCTCAGGGATCCCTTGAGAAAAAGCGAAAGCCAAAGCTGTTCCAAGAAAAGGCGCCGTGCAGGGTGTCGCTAAGATGGTTACCAGGCAGCCTTCAAGAAAAGATCCCAGCAAAGATTCCCGATGGGAAGAAATGCCCCCTAAAGAGGACAAAAAGAAAGGCAGCCGAAACTCGAAAAATCCAAATAAGTTACAGGCAAACAAGGTCAAAATGGCGATCAACGTAATAAGGAAGTAAGGTTCCTGGAATTGAACGCCCCAGCCAACAGCTTCACCAGAAATTTTCAATAATGTGGCGCCACTGCCAAGCAGGATAAACGAAAATAAGATTCCTAAGACGGTTGCTAAAAATTCCTGGCGAACAGTAGCATTATGACCCCCTCCATGACGCATAACGGAAAGGATTTTTAAGGACAACACAGGTAAAACACAAGGCATAATGTTTAGAATAAGTCCCCCTACGAACGCAATAAGAAGCATGCCTATCCAAAACCCAAAGGTTAAGCTTGTAGGACTGAGGGTCCTTTCAACCTCAATGTTCTGACCTTGATACCCCACTGTCAGTTTCAGGGTTTTGCCAATCAAGTCCGGCAGGGGCGTTGGTTTTCGGTTTGTATCGGGATACACAGGCGCAGAATACAAAACTGATTTTTGATCTTTCGATAAAGAAACAGTTGGGCTATCCACCACGAAGGGTTTCATTTCCAGGAAAGCCTCTGGCAAATCAGGTTCTGAAAAAGTTCCCGATTTTTTTGATAGGACAATATGAAGAATGGGAGGGCTATCATGCGCTCCAGAGATTTCAACCCCTTCAATTTGAAAAGAGCTTCCAACCTTATCTCCTGAAGACTCAACCTTTGGAACCCTGCTCAAGGCAAGATGTAAGAGAGACGCCTCAGCACTCTGTGTCTTTGGCCCGGCGGGCAAATCCAAAGTGAGTGTTTGCATAACGGGCAAACAGTTTGATTCGTCACAAACAAGCATATCTACGTTCACTACAGCATGAACGGGTTGGGTCGGGTCAACAACTTCTACCAACAGGGGAAAAACGGTATCTCCTTCATAGGCATTCACGGTCCCCATCTGGGTGGAAACATGACGGGGCAATGGCCAAAGAATCTGGGCTGACTTGATATTGCGTGATCCTTCCCAATTCAATTTCACTTCATATCCCGCACTGCCGGGGGAGCGCCAATAGGTTTTCCAATGAGGGACGAGTTGGGCGCGCAAACCAAGAAGAAGAGATGAGGACTTTCCAACGAACTTGGAGTCAGAAATAAGGGAGAGCTGAACCTTCTCTTCGTCTTGAGCAAAGCTGTCAGTTCCAAATAATGCGCATAAAATAATAAAGATTTTCCAGAAAAAAAGAGGACAGATGGTTCCGCTCTTCATCAAAGTATCCGATGCGATTCAGTCGCACTGCGCTTGATCTGTTTCTGAATTTTTTCAAAAGCCCGATATTCAATCTGGCGAACACGTTCCCTTGAGATCCCTATATTTTTGCTTATTTCTTCCAGTGTTAGTGGAGGATCTTTCAGCCGGCGCTCAACAAAGACCTGATGTTCACGTACGTTAAGGCAAGTCATGGCATTGTCCAGCAAATTACGACGTTTGGACATTTCATCCGAATGAATGGTTTGCATTTCCTGGTCTTCCCGTTCGTCGACCAGCCATTCTATCCACTCCGGCGCTTCTTCTTCCGAGGAACGGACCATGACGTTGAGAGAACGGTCCCCACTTAACCGCTGATTCATGTCAATGACTTCACTTTCATCTACCGAAAGTTTCTGGGCCAAAGCACTTACGATTTCGGGGCTAAGCTCCCCTTCCTCAAAAGCATGTATCTGGCGTTGGGCTTTGCGCAAACTAAAAAAGAGACGCTTTTGGGTTGAGGTTGTTCCAATCTTAACAAGTGACCACGTGCGTAAGATGTAATCCTGAATGCTGGCCTTAATCCACCACATGGCATAGGTCGACAAGCGGAATCCCCGTTCGGGATCATAGTGCTTCATGGCCTGCATCATGCCAATGTTTCCTTCAGCGACCAAATCACTCAACGGAAGGCCGTAACCACGGTATCCGCCGGCAATTTTGGCAACCAGCCGCAAATGGCTGGAAACAAGGCGTTCAACAGCCTCAGAATTTCCCTCATCCCGCCATTTTTTAGCTAATTCATACTCCTCTTCCAATGTTAACATCGGAAGGTTTCGAATTTGACGGACATAATGCCGATTTAATTCATCACGACTTTGATTATGCGAGGCTTGAGTCATTAAAATCCGTTCTTAAAATAACGTCAGAAACCATTGTTAAACTATAGGAGCGCTCTATAAAATAGTAGCTGAAGAAAAAGTTGGAATGCAATGCTAAAGACTTAATATTTTTAAATTAGCCCTTATTGTTTGTCAAGGTGACCGACGCCCCCTTAAAACGAAACATATGGTAATCTTTGGTTCCGGGTAACTTATTAATCTATGCTTCCAAAGGTTTTAAAAGGCCCACGACTTCGCGGATTTCTTTCATGTGGGTTTCGGCCAAAGCAGCGGCATGCGCAGCTCCTTTACCCAAAATTTGGTCGAGTTCGCCTTTATCCTGCAAGAGGCGCTGCATTTCCTGGCCAATGGGCAGAATGTGCGCAATCAATAAGTCTATCAGCTCTTTTTTAAAAGTTGAGAAGTATTGGCCTGCAAATTTTTGGCACACATCATCTGGTGTTTGATTTGCAAGGGCGGCATAGATATTAATGAGGTTCGCTGCTTCCGGTCGCGAACTAAGGGCTTTTGCGGTATCAGGGAGAGCGTCAGCATCCGTTTTAGCTTTGCGGATTTTTAAGGCCAGAGCGTCAGCATCATCCATCATGTGAATACGGGAATACTCGGAAGCATCCGACTTGCTCATTTTCGCTGTTCCATCCCGAAGGCTCATGATGCGCGTTGCGGGACCGGTGATGATGGGTTCTGGCAACGTAAAGACGTCTTTATTAAATTCGCGGTTGAATAAACCAGCGATATCCCGCATCAATTCGACATGCTGCTTTTGGTCTTCCCCAACGGGAACATGAGTTGCCTTATAGATCAGGACATCCGCCGCCATGAGAACCGGGTAGGCAAGAAGGCCAAGACAGGCATTTTCGCGATGTTTACCAGCTTTCTCCTTAAACTGGGTCATCCGGTTCAACCACCCCATGGGGGTGATGCAGCTGAAAATCCAGCCGAGTTCCGTGTGGGCAGGAACGTGGCTTTGAACAAAAATGCTGGATTTGGCTGGGTTAATGCCACTGGCAATATAAGCTGCTGCCATAATGCGCGTATTGCCAACGAGGTTTTTAACATCTTCCAACGTTGTCAAGGCGTGGAGATCCACAATGCAAAACAGGTTTTCATCCATCTGATTTTGCATCGCTACCCAATTCCGGATTGCGCCTAAGTAATTCCCTAAATGAATATCCCCTGTGGGCCGAATACCAGATAGAACCCGTTTCATTCCTGTTTCCATTTTTAAAAAGAGAGAGCCAATTGTTAATCCATTTATGACCCCGATTATAGTTGCTTTGGAGGATAACATCCAATGCTTAATCGGGTTCATTCATAAAATACTTTATGTCTTCAGGTTTGGACATGGATGTCTTACCCCCCTTTTCCTGTAGTTAGGATGTCTTAGACCCTGGTCACAGATCCCATAATTCCCCACCGCTCCAAGGACAGAACGGCCCGGTCCATCATTTTCGCAAAGGCGCCGTTCCCTAAAACGTTGGCGCCTGTAATAACCGGATCAAACAAGATATAAAGGGCCGTGATAAAGGACATCATCTCTGCATTAAACCCAAGGTAGGTTTCCAAGATGGGGAGCATAACGATGATGCCACCCCCCGGTATGGCGGCCCTCACTACCCGTCAGTTTTAACAACGTATTGAGTGGTAAGGGAAAATAGCTTAC
>CAZXMD010000122.1:0-5671 GCA_964641635.1 uncultured Candidatus Finniella sp.
TATGGTATGCCGTGTTTGAAATTGCCGTAAAGCTTCATCTACCTCTTCGTCAAACTTGGTTGATGTGGCCTTATCATCATCCAGATCACCGTATAGGTTTAATATTTGCCGCAAAATTTTCACTTCTGGATCGGTGTCCTCTCGTTTTAAGACCTTTGATGTTCTCAATTGAGGCCACTCTTTTGTATTTTTTGAAATTTCCCGATAGTCAGACAGTATTTTCTTGAGGTGAGCATACTGGGGAAGGGCAGGGGCCATATTTCGTAACTTGTTGCATTCAGATGATTTATCCTGAATCGCGTCCACAAGAAGGTCAACCGGATGGGCCTTTGGGCTGTGAAACTTGATATCCCGGCTAATGCGCATTGGGTCTATTCGGCCAACGCGCAGATGGTCAATAAATTCTAAAAAGCGTTCCGTTAGCAAAACTTCAGCTTCCGCCCATTTATCGGGGTGATGGGTTGCGAGAACGGCGTCTTCATAATCATCAGAATTTAAGCCTTCAGTAGCCGCATTTTTGAGTGTATCTACAAGAATATGGCCACATTTTGTTAAGGTTCCCTGGAAAAACCAGACAGGTTTTTCGTCCATTTTCTCATAAAAAGCTATGACGTCTGGAGAGGCGCTTTTAGGAATGGAAAATGCATCCCCTAGAGCAGAGGCGCCGAGTGACGGTAGGATGGCGAAAATAAGGGAAAATATGAATTGGCCAATCTTCTTCATTTTTGCACCGCGGCTCCTTTAAATGAGGATGTTTATCTCTTAACATACAGCATTTATTCTTAATAATAGGTGAATTATTGGAGGGATAAATTGCGGATGGCTCTTTATGTCGAATCACTTACATATGCTGATATCTATCCCACCGAAGTATTCTGTTCCACAAGTTGTTGGATATATCAAATGGAAGAGCGCGACTCATATAGCTTGAAGATTTATGAAGCAGGGAAGAAGTCATAACTTGAGGCTATTCCGGTGAAAAATGAAAAAAATACGGCGTCATGTCAATAAACGGTTTGACAAAAGGAGGCAAAACGTCGTATTTGAAAGCATAGACTTGTATGTCAACTATTATTAGATCTTGTGAAAGATAGGCAGTATTCATGACAAAACGCGTGACAGCAAAACATAAAATCGATCGTCGGTTAGGTGTCAACCTTTGGGGACGCCCAAAAAGTCCTGTAAATCGTCGCAATTATGGGCCGGGTCAACATGGCCAGCAACGTTCCAAACCATCAGATTATGGTATTCAGCTTCGGGCTAAGCAAAAACTCAAAGGGTATTATGGAAATATCAATGAGCGTCAGTTCCGCCGTCTCTATGAAGAAGCTGTACGTCGCCGGGGGGATACTTCGGAGAACCTGATTGAGTTGCTTGAGCGCCGCCTGGATGCCGTTATCTATCGCATGAAGTTTGTTGCGACCGTTTTCGCAGCGCGTCAGTTTGTTAACCATGGTCATGTGCTGGTTAATGGAAAGCGTGTTAACATCCCTTCTTATCAGTTGCGTGATGGGGATGAAATTGTCGTTGTTGGCCGCATGAAAGAGAACGTTAATGTGGCTCTTGCTATTCAGTCCAATGAACGGGATGTTCCTGACTACGTTGAAGCGGATCATAAAGATTTTAAAGGGCGCTTTATCCGTGGTCCAAAACTGGCTGACGTACCGTACCCGGTCAGCATGGAGCCTAACCTGGTTGTCGAGTTTTACTCACGCTAAATATCTTTTAGATAATTCAGGAGCAACGGACAGTTGCTCCTGGTAATCTCCGTCTTTGTTTTCTATTTTTTCAGTGATTATTATTGCCGCAAACTTCCCGCTGGTCAGACGCAACAAATCTATTATATAGTAAATTTATGATAATTTATTTATTAATAGGAGGCTTCCTGTGACCTTAAAACGCCTTTTCGTAGCAACTGCGATTACGACATCAGTCCTGTCCCCTTTTGCCCTTTCAGTTTTTGCTGCTAATACACCCTTAAAAACAGGGATGGATGTTAAAGAATTAACCAAGGTTGAGGTTAATGGGGTTAAGATTGAGAATTTTGCAGGAGAAGTCAACATCCGTTCCGTGGGGACGGGTAATGCCGTCAGGATATCTTTAAAAGGCGCTGATGAGCTTCTTAGGCAGGTGCTGGTCCAGGACAATTATGGACAAGATAAAAAAAGCCTCTATGTTGCTTTTGAGGAAGATGTTCCAACATTGAAGGACTTGAGCAAATTAAAATTAATTGTTGAAATGCCGGCGAAGATGCCTTTAGACCTTACAATAGTCGGAGGTAAAGGAGATATCGGGCCGCGTGAATCAAATGATACCAAAATCAATCTCAACGGGTATGGGGATATAAAATTGGCGTCTACCAAAAATCTGCAGAGCGCTATTGATGGATCCGGCGAAATTACGGTTGCGAATGCAAATGGTGATGTAGCGCTTTCTATTCGGGGAGATGGAAAATATGTGATCCAGAAAGGGTCAATTCCTCACCTGAAAGCCACCATCCAAGGAACCGCTGAAGTTGATGTTAAGGCAAATGTAGTGGATGCGGACTTAAAGTCCGAAGGCGCTGGAACAATGAACCTTGCAACGGTTACCGGGAAGCTCTCTCAATCGATGAGTGGGGCTGGAGCGATAAATATTCAGAAAGTTTCAGGGTCCGTTACCAATCAGGTTACCGGCTCCGGGCAGTTTGATATGGATTGCGCACGGATCAATCTGAAGAAATAGCCCTAAATCCTTACGAATCTTCAATCTAAGAAGCTGTCTGCATAGTAATCTATAGGAGCCCCCACTCGCCACGACGCTTCCCTTCGTGTCAGTCTCTCCCCTTGTGAGAGAGGTTGACACGAGTCGCTACAGGGTAGCGAAGAGCGGCAGAGGGGTTCCACTTTCATATATTCTTAACCATAAAACATTATCATTAAAAATATATGCTATTGCAAATAGGTGACTTGATCATGAAAAATAGAAAACTCTTTCGTATTATATCAATGATAACATCAAGTTTATTGATTTGTCCGAGTTATGCCAGTGAGCGAGGGCGAAAATCGCTTCCTCAATCAGAGCAGGATGTTATCAAGGAAATCGAGGAAGGGCATGAAGGCGCTTCAAAAAGAGTACAAAAAAGGGCGGAAGCGCGGGATCTGCAAAAAAAGGGGAAAGCATTCGGAAAAGATGTGAAAACGGTAACGAAGCCTCTGTCAAAAGTGGGAACGATAGCTGGATTCGCAGCATCAGCAAGCGGAGATCCGCAGGCAAAGATGGCGGCAGCTGCTTTCAAGCTTTCCATTGTAGCTGTTGAGCAGCTTGGTGTAGGAGTTTCCAAAATTATTATGGGTGTTGGGCGTTACCAGGAACGTTCCCAGGAAGTTTTAAGCAATGCAGAAATTTTACTTGAAGAGATCCAAAAGTCTATAGATAAAAAAGAGAGCCTTGAAAAGAAAATAAGTGGGCTTTTGAAAATTGAGAAACCTCTTGGACCTCCAGAAAGCTCTTCCCGTTTAAAGCAGTTTGCCAAAGGCGCGCAGAGCGCCATGAAAACCGCTGAGATTAAAGTACGCCAGGCAACAGACGTTCTTACAGATGAAAAAGCCAAAAGAGAAGAAAAAATCAAGGCATTTCAGGCTGATTTAAAAGTGGAAAATGAAAATTATGCAGAAAATATCAGGCTCCTTCAAATTCTAGTGATGCAAGATGCCCTTGAACAGGTTGAGAAGAAGATTGATATAGAGGGTACAATCGCAACTCTGGAATCTAATATCCGCTTTTTTAAGGATGCCCGTGATAGCCTTTCAAAAAGCAAATCAAAACGAAAAAAACAGATGGCTAAAATTGAAAAAGATGAAGCCGCAAACAATAAAGATCTTCTATATTACCTGAAGTTTCAAAAATCGCCCACAGAAACTCTCCAAGAGCTTGAAAATGACAGATCGGAGCTTCTTAAAAAAATTAAAGAATTGACAGCATTAACAAAACGGGGAGAGACGCTCTATTTGCAGAAGAGAGAAGCAAGCCTTGACTCTCAGGTAAACCGGACAGCCATTGTTGGCATATATAAAGAGCTTGATGCTATGAAGGAACAACTTGAGAAATTAAGTAAAACACTGCCAGCGAAAGATACAGGCTTACCTCCCCGACCGAAACAATCTCTGGAAACGGCAAAAAGCCAGAAGGGTATAACGCCGAAGCCCGCTCTGGGGACGGAAAAAGATAAGGGAAATGGCGGTCTCTCAAGAGAGGCCATAATAGAACAAAAGAAAAATCTACGTCACCTTCCTGTGCCTCCAACAGGAAAAGCAGGATAAATTCCATTGCCCCCTCAACTATTGTTACGAAGAAAATCGATGAGGGTCAGGCGCTGAAGGATCCCCGCCGTGTTCATGTATTATTAAGAACAAGATTGTATCATTTAAAGTATATGTTTTTAAAAAGGATTTCTGATAATGAAAAATAGAAAATTCTATGGCGTTATAGCAATAATAACATCAGGTTTATTGGTTCATCCGGGGTATGCCAGTGACCGGAAACGGACATCACTTCCCAAAGGTGATCAAAAAGTTCTAGAAGAAACCGAAGCAAGCCATGAAGGCGCTGGAAAAAGAGTGAAAAAAAGAGCGGAAGGACGGAAGCGGCAGGAGCAAGGAAAAGAACTGGAAAAAACTATGGAAAGGGCTTCAAAACCTATGTCATACGCGGGAACAGTCGTTTCACTTGGAGCGGCAGCGTCCGGGGATCCGCAGGCAAAAATGGCGGCGGCAGCTTTCAAACTTGCCATTGTCGCTCTTGAAGAAGGTGGAAAAGGAATTGCTAAAATAGTTCAGATTGTTGGGCGTTATCAGGAACGCTCCCAGGAAATTTTGAGCAATGCAGAGATCCTCCTTGAGGAGGTGCAGAAATCCCTGGATAAGATAAAGAACCTTGAAAAGCAGCGGAAGGAACTCTTGAAAGTTGAGAAGCCTCTTGGGCCTTCAGAAAGTTCTTCCCGACTTAAACAACTTGCCAAAGGGGCGCAGAGCGCCGTGAAAACCGCCGAGATTAAAGTACGCCAGGCAACAGATATTATCACAGACGCAAAAGCCGATCGGGAAAAGAAACTCGAAGCCATTCAGGCCGATTTAAAAGTAGCAAATGAAAATTATGGAGAATATATTAGACTGCTTGAAATTCTATTGGTACAAGATGCGATTAAAGAGGCTAAGAAGAAGATCGATATAGAGGGCACAATCGCGGCCCTGGAGTCTAAGCTCAAGCTGTATCAGGTGGCTCGTGCGAACCTTTCTTCAAAAAGCAAATCAAGACAAAAAAAGAAACTAGCTGAAATTGAGAAAGAGGAGGCTTTAATTAATAAAGATCTTCTATATTACATGAAATTTCAGAAATCCCCTACGGAAACGCCCGAAGAACTTGAAAAGTACCTTTCTCAGCTTCAGAAGACAAAAGATGAATTGACGGCGTTAACGAAACAGGGCGATATACTCTACCTGCAGAAGAAAGAGGTGGAGCTTGATTCCAACGTGAATAGGGAAGCGATCGTTGGTTTATATAAAGAGATTGACGCTATCAAAGAGCAACTTGAGAAATTGGGCAAAACAGCGCCAACGAAAGATGCAGGGCCTCCCGGACCGAAACAATCTCTGGAAACGGCAAAAAGCCAGAAGGGTATAACGCCGAAGCC
>CAZXMD010000123.1:0-3977 GCA_964641635.1 uncultured Candidatus Finniella sp.
TCAGGTAATCGAAGCTTGAAAGCTTTTCCTGGACGCGCCCTAAACGGTCAACGATTTTTTCTTCCCGCCAGAAGTCGAGGTTTGAGGCAAACACCTGGAGGGTCAGCCGATGCCGGCTCATGCCTACATAAGCCAGGTTGCGGTATTGCTCGAAAGAAGCCAGAAGCTTTACGTGGTCTACCGTGACACCTTGCGCCTTGAGGATGGTGGTTGCCCACCCGTTATCAATGAAGGGGTAGAGGTTCGGGGAAAAGGACAAGGTTCTTTGTTCGTCTCCTTCCGTATCCAGGGCAACGGTCATTTTGCTGTTGTTGATCTTTAAAATAGTTCCAAGGCTGCCATTCTTGACATCCAGGCTATTGTTATTGTGGGTAAAGAGGATCCGATCGCCTCTGGCAAAGGTTCGGTTATGGTACGTCCTGTATTCAACCCCAAAATCATCTTCTTCTATGCGCTGTGTCACAAATTCAAAATCCTTACCCTGGATTCTTCCTTGTTCTCGCATCAAGGTCCGGGCAGATTCGTTCAGCCTGTTGGCATCCCTGTTGGTAAACGCCAGCATGAGGTGGGTTTCTTCAGGGGCAGCTTCGTAACCACCTACCCAGGCTTTGACTAAAGCTTCCCGTGTGTTACCCCGTGTATCCGCGATATGGTCATAGCTCATCCGGCGTAAAATGGTTTCGACCTTCTGGAAGAGGACAGGGTCGGGGGTTTCTTTGTAGGCTGTCACCAGGGTGTCTAAAGCTTTGACATCAACGCCTCTTTCCTTAAGCCGTTCCTGCTGGTTGCCATAATCATCGATGAGAAGAAGAACCAGGGTTTCCCGTAAGTCTTTCCACTCCTGGAACAGGGGGAAATCCTGATGCCTGGCCAGAACCTCAAAGTTAGTTCCCTGGCGCGCCTGTTCCGGATCGAAGGATTTTCCTTCCCCTAACGTTCCCTTGCAATCCTCCATCATTTCTTTCCAGATGCGCCCTGACATCTGGCGGCTTAAGCAGAAGTGATCAATCAAGGAGTCCCTGTCCATAAAATCAGGGATTTTTTCCTCAATGGTTGTTATGCACCCATTTTCCAGGTACGCTTTGACAGCGGACCGGGACTGTAACGTTCCAAAGAGACGGGAAGCCTCACGCTGCCAGTCAATTTGCTGGCGCACCACCTTTTCCAGCACAACAGGCTTTACGGTTCCGGTTAAAAGCCTGAAGGCAGCCCCGGCTTCAACAGATTGCGCCTGGTTGCCATCCCCCATGGGAACGACCTTCGCCCCTGTCCGGTCGATGAGCGAGAGAAGTTCCGACCCCCTCCGGCTATCCACCATGCCGAATTCATCCGCCACCACAATTGTGTTCCCGGAAATCCTTTCCCGTCCGCCTTTTTGCGCATATAAAAACTTGTGGATGGTCATGGAGCGGATGCCGCAACTCTCAATGTTCCGCGCTGCTTTACCTGTGGGCGCGATCCCGATGATCCTGTACCCCGCCTCTTCCCAGGCTTCCCGAACCGCCTCTAGACACGTGGTCTTGCCCGCGCCTGCAAACCCCACGACGCAAGAGATTTGATCGCCTGACAGCATATGCCGGATAGCCGCTTCCTGGTCGGCGCTTAACCCCCCATGCTTTTTAAATTTTCCGTGATGTCTGGCAATGACTTTTTCAATAATCTTAAGGCTGACGGGGTGGGTGTTCCGGGCTGATAAAGCCTCGGCTTTCTGGACCAGGTCCGTTTCAATACGCAGCATCTCCCGGGTGGTGTAAACAGGCTCAATCGTGTCTTTGTGGCGCCCGGAAGATTCCAGGTCAACCAGCTCTTTCGAGGCCATCAAACGGTCAAGCAACGCCTGAAACTGCCTGGGGTCATCAATATACCGGTTCAAGACCCTGGCAATGTCCTTACGGGTAAAGGTTGCGTGCATGGAGGTCACGATTTTAAAAACAAGTTCCGGATTTTTAACGATCCTGAACTGGTTTTTAAGGCGCACCATGTCAAAGATTTTCTGCTTGTCCGTCTCAATGCCCCGCGCGGTCATTTCCCGGACGTTTTTTCCAAGCTTGGTCTGGGGATCGATATCGAGTTCCCGATCCTCGTAGGAGAGATGGGTCACCCGGACATCAAATCCGTGTTCTTTCAGGGCCGCATTCTGATAGTTGGCGAACTGTTCCCGCCATTCCTCCACAAGCTCGTCCGAATCCCATTCACGGTTTTTGTGAGAAAACCCATCTTCAGACAGGTTGCGTGTTGATAAAAGCACATGGCAGTGGGGTTTATAGATGCCTGTTTTTTCATCCACCTCCCCGTGATAGTTTACAACAGCCGCCATCCCTTTTTTACAAAAAAAATCCCTCACGAACCCTTTCGACCATTCGATATTTTGCGCATTGGTCAGTTCATTGGGTAAAGAAAATTCGACCTCCCGATATACGCGGGAATTGATCCGTTTCTCGGCGGCCTCGATGATATCAGAGAATTTTTGTAAATGAGATTGGCGGTTGGCCTGAAGCTCAGATGCAAGCTTAACAATCCACGAAGGCGCATCTTCGGGCAGCACCATATCCACATGAAACACATCCCTTCGGGAAGAAAAGGAATGGGTCTCTCCGGTCCGTAAATCCTTCAGATCCGTTGCGCTGCGGTACGCAAGTTTGGCGACCGTGCTCTTTCCTCCCCTTCGGGATACGGCTTTTACGGTGAAGTGGTAATGGGCCATGGGTGCAGCTTGTCCCTCTCATTTGGGACCCAATACTCTACCAAATATTAGACAAATTTACAAGGTTGGGTTGCGAGAGCAACAAAGCGTCAAACAAAGTTTGTGTAAGCGCGCACTTCGAAGGCTTTCGAAGTGAACGATGGATGTCGGTTAAATTTTATGCTATAGTGGGCCCCGCAAAATTGGGCCGGGGTCGTGAGGGGATGGCGCAAAATCCCCTACCACAATTCCCACCACCAGGAGAGAAACAGAAAGGGGAAACACATGGACGCATCTTTAGAAAAGTTGAAGACCAAAATTGAAAAGCTGACCCGGCAGAAATGCCAGATGGAAGAAAAGTACATCAATGCCGTCGCCCATTTGGTAAGGGATCAAACACAGAAAGGGCGCGATCTTTCCCTCCTGACAGGTATGATTTTAAATGCGGATCAGATCATCAAGGAATCACCCAACCACAAGGAGGCATGGCAGACCGCCGGTCAAAAGTTTCTGCTCAAGGCAAAAAACAGGAACTTTAAAACTGGAGGAATGCCATCAAAGACTTCAACAGCTTAAGGCTCTCTACAGCAAGAAAAGGGAGAGGCAACTTTATCAGCAAGGATTATCACTCATGAACCTGCGAAGGGCGCAAACACGCACCAAAATCCAGCTGGGCGGCTTGATCCAGAAAGCGGGACTGCTTGAACCCCTGGGCCTTCATCCAGGAGATGACCTGCAAAGGGACGAGCAAAATTTCGATGCTGTCGCAACGCTTATGGGAGCGTTTCTGGATCTGTCCGAGCCCTTGCATCATGACGAAACTCAAAAGATGCTGTGGCGGGAGAGAGGCAAAAAAGCGCTGGCAGGGCCATGAAACGGGAAAGAACTTTTGCGCATATTCCGGTTTTTTTTGATGTTCTTTAAGTTGGACAGGAACAAGGGAAGCTCGCACAATGTGCGGGCCTCCAACGTGTGAGCTCCCTAAAAAATTTAATAGCTTATTTCATAGCCATATTGTGAGAGGTACTCGGCTTGTTTTTCATAGTCACAAGAAAAAGAACGGGAAGCATCTTCTTCCAGTTCCTGCCTGATAGCTTCATGAACGTATTCACCCATAGACTCCGGAATAAGGCTCCAAAGGCGATTTCTCAACCGGAACTTAGCATTAGAAAAATCCCTGATTTCCTGGGAGGTCAGGTTGTTTATATCCCGTTTCGCACGTTGCAAAAACAATCCGTATAATTGCCAGATGACGCTTATGATCTTGAACATTCTCTTAGCTTCTTTTTGTGAG
>CAZXMD010000123.1:3987-5659 GCA_964641635.1 uncultured Candidatus Finniella sp.
GTGAGAATGAAAAAAGGTCAAGGACCGAATATTGTTCCTTTAGAACCCTTAAACGGGCAATGTCCGTTTGAGGATCGCAACCACTTTGGCTTAAGACAGAAACGGCATGGCCAGTGACGCCGTATAGAAAATCCCATCTTTGGTTTTCAGTTGGGTTGTTTTGACTTGAGTGAATTTGAAGCACTGAAGGACTAATGTGATTACGCATGAATAAACTCCGGTTCGTTAGTTTGTGTGTGTCAAGGCTTTGAGAAAAAGAAAGAGGGCGACCTTTTGTTCGCCCCCTCTCTCGTTATGATGCGAATAATTCCCTTGTGATATCATCGATCACAGCGTCAGCATATATGGCTTGCCCGGTTGTTTGCCGCCCCCAGATCACGAGGCCAAAAAAATCTGCGACCAACTCCCCATGCGCTTTTAACTTCTCACCGAACCAGGACGTTACGGCCCAGTATTCAAAAACTTCCGCCATGTTTCCTTCGTCGTCCTCTTCGCCGATAAGCTCGATCAAGTCTTCAAAGTATTTTTCTTGTCCAATCAATTCTTCTACCAAGAACGAAACATTACATAAGACTTCCCTGTTAACCAGCCTCTCTTTTTCCATTTCCATATTTATGGTTGAACAATTTTGCGGGTTTGATGTAGGAATAATGATAGTCATAATCTTAACTCCTCAGAAGTTAGGGTTGTGATTAGCAGTATTGAGGTGGACTAGACCTTGATACTGCGCTTACTTACATTCTTAGTATGACAAATTTGTACTAAAACTGTCAATAATTAAATCCACATCTTTCATTATTTTTTATATTTTTTTTTGACTTTTCAAGGTATTATCTTGAGAACAAGAACGGAGAAACGAGATACTTTTTGATAAAAATGTTTTTGTATTTTTGATCTTGATTTCTATTTAGCAAAAGCAACAGGAAGGTGTTCCCAGCTTGTCGTATAGGACGGTGACAGGTGGTTCTTTTGGTCTTTCCAGCTTAAACTTCTGCCGCAAGCAGCAGAAAACAATGTTCCACGCCCATACTGCTTGTTTATTAAATCTATGGCTTCCCATAGCTTTTCAGATTGATGCGGTTCCTCGATATTTCTGGTAAATAGGTCGAGTTGTACCCTTTGCCCTTTAAGAGTAAGGTCAAGGGCCATAATGCCTGCTTTGGCATAAGCAAACCCTGGTTTGTAGATTTGCGCTAGGGCTTGCATAGCTGTTTTAATAAGGCTGATATCGTCTTGGACAAAAGAGGGAAGGCTAATCGTGTAGCTATTAGCATACTGAGGCTCACGAACCTTAAACTTGCTGGTACGAATAAACAGCATGATATTTTTTGTTACAAGACCGTTTTCCCTTAATTTCTGGCCCAGCCGAGTGGCATAAGTCGCTATGGCTTGCTTTAATTCATCAAGATCAGTAATGCTCTTTGAAAAGCTGCGTGTTACTTGGATGGACTTTTTGGGATCTTCTATATCTTCAAATTCTAAGCATGAAACCCCATTAAGCTCACGTACAATCCGCTCTCCTACAACAGTAAACTGCTGCCTCATACAACGTGGGTCAACTTGCTTTAAATCATAGGCCGTTAATATCCCCTGTCCTTCCAATTTCCTGGATATCTGCCTTCCTATACCCCATACTTCACCAATAGGAAGTCTCTTAAGTGCCTGATCGGTC
>CAZXMD010000124.1:0-5653 GCA_964641635.1 uncultured Candidatus Finniella sp.
CCGCCAAATGTTCCCATCATCATGGTAATGCCGGCAATGACGGCAAAACGCTCCGGGCGAAACCATTCGGACGCGATCTTCAGGCAGCTTAAGTAGGCGCAAGCTGACCCCGCCCCCACCAGGAATCGGGCAACGACGGCAAGCGACAAAGTCCCACTCGCCGCAAACATAAAGCTACCAACTGTACATAACAGTGCAGAAATGGTGACGACACGCCGTGCCCCCAACCAGTCTACAATGATGCCACACGGCACCTGCAGAGGCACGTAAGAAAAATAGTAAGCGGACGTAAAAATGCCCAACGCCGTGGCCGTGATGCCAAAATCGTGCATTAACTCGTTGGCCATAACGCCGGGAGAAGCCCGCAAAACATATTCGTACAGATAGAAAAGAGCGGCTGTACTCCAAATAATCCAGGCGTAAGAAGCAGATTTTTCTTTTGGGGGAGAAGAGCTCATGGCATCCAGGGAAACTTGATCAACAACATTACCAGTTGCGGCTTTCACTTTATATCCTTTCGTCTATCTTCATTAAGGCTTATTTTTCATCGGGAGACTATCTTTAAAAATGACCCCCAACATACATCTTGATAGTATCTATTTAATTACTCCTGGCAAAAAGATCAAGAGATTTTCGCAATAAAAATAGGCAAAAAAAGTAATTATATTACTAAAAATAAGGGAATTTTCCACAACCCATTGAATTTTATTGACTTTTTTGTTGACCAATTTTCGGATAAAATATGCGTTTTTCACACCAAAATGTGTGATAAAGTTTCTTATGGCTAAATCTTTCCTCTTCTTTGGTCTTCTTACCGTTTTGGGAGCAACGGTCATTGCCTTGGTATTTGGCCTGTTTTCCTTATTTAAAGGAGGAGAATTCAATGCCAGGTATGGCAATAAAGCCATGCAATGGCGTGTCCTTCTTCAGGGATTTGCTATTATACTCTTCACCCTCATGCTCATATTTGGAAGGTAATCATGGTTCATTTAACACGCATCTATACGCGCGGTGGCGATAAAGGGGACACATCTCTGGGTTCCGGCGCACGCGTTTCAAAATCGGACGAACGGATTCAGGCCATTGGGGATGTTGATGAGGCGAATGCGACCATAGGGTATGCGAAGGAACACACCCCCAAAGCCCTTGACGCCCTATTGCTTCATATTCAAAATGACCTGTTTGATCTAGGGGCTGATTTATGCATCCCCGAAGAATCCCCAACAGCTTTGCGGATTATTGCCTCTCAGGTCGACTTTCTTGAAAAACAGATTGATAAATTCAATCAAAATCTTGAACCTCTTAAGTCCTTTATTCTTCCTGGCGGCTCCAAAGGAAGCGCCACCCTTCATTTGGCGCGGACCGTCGTCCGCCGGGCCGAACGCTCCCTTATTAAACTTCATCAGATTCAACCCCTGAATCCGGAAGCCGTTAAGTATTTAAACAGACTTTCTGATTTATTATTTGTCTTATGCCGCCATGTTAACGGCGATGGAAGCAAAGATGTTTTATGGGTCCCCGGCCAATCACGGACTTGATGCGAAATTGCAACCAACGGGTGGTAAAAACTTCACCCCTCACCCGCCATGCCGCTTCGCTCCATGTCGACCTCTCCCACAAGGGGAGAGGTTAAGCAGCCAGGACTTGTATTTTACCTCTCCCCTTGTGGGAGAGGTCGCCTGTGAACAACGTGAGCAGGCGGGTGAGGGGTTATTTCAGTAAGGGAGTGTGAATGCCGTGAAAATTCTCGTCGCTATCAAACGCGTTGTCGACTACACCGTCAAGATCCGCCTGAAGCCTGATGGATCCGGCGTTGAAACGCAAAATGTCAAAATGTCCATTAATCCCTTTGATGAAATTGCTGTCGAAGAAGCCATTCGCCTGAAAGAAAAAGGGATTGCGCAAGAAATTGTCGCCGTCTCCATTGGCCCGGCCCCTTCGCAGGAAACCATCCGCCACGCCCTTTCTTTAGGGGCAGACCGTGGAATTCATGTGGATATGCCCGAATCCCCCGAACCCTTAACTGTCGCCAAAATTCTAAAAGCGATCGCTCTCAAAGAACAACCGAATCTCCTGCTCTTGGGCAAGCAGGCCATAGATAACGACTGCAATCAGGTTGCCCAGATGCTCAGCGCCCTTCTGGACTGGCCACAGGCGACGTTTGTTTCCCAAATCCTCATCGCTGATGGCAAATGCCAGGCCACCCGCGAAGTAGACGGCGGCCTGGAAACGGTAGAATTTTCCCTACCGGCCGTCATCAGCACGGATTTGCGCCTCAACACGCCCCGGTACGCAACGCTTCCCAACATTATGAAGTCCAAGCAGAAGCCTCTTGAACAGTTCAGTTTGGCCGACCTGGGCGTTGATCATAAAACCCATACCAAAACGCTTCAGGTGTCAGAACCCCCGACCCGTAAAGCCGGGGTGAAGGTGGCGACCTTTGAAGAACTGGTCACGGCCATTCATACAGTACAATTGGGGAGGTAACAGCCATGGATGTCCTCATTATCGCGGAACATGATGAAAAAGAGCTGAAACCCGCCACCTTGAACACCATCACAGCAGGCCTTGCCCTGGCGCCTGCCGTATCCGTCTTTGTCGGGGGTAAAAATCCCCAACACGTGGCGGAAATCCTTGCAAAAGTGGATGGTGTGAGCAAGGTTATCGCCGCACAATCGCCTGAGCTTGCTCTTCAGCTGGCGGAACCCATGACCCAGGTCTTAGAGGCCGTTGCCTCCCGGTTTACCCATATTCTGGCGCCAGCCACAACTTTTGGGAAAAACCTCATGCCCCGGCTGGCCGCCAGGCTGGATGTCATGCAAATCTCGGACTTGACCAGAATTCTCTCCCCCGACACCTTTGAGCGTCCCATTTATGCCGGAAACGCCATTGAGACAGTCCAGAGCCTGGACGCCATTAAAATTCTGACCATCCGCTCATCGGCTTTTTCCAAAGTTTTTCCAATGGCTACCCCATCAGGCGCTTCTGCTCCCCTTGAAGTGCTTCCCGTCCCTCCCCTCACCCATTGTGTAAAATACATTGGTCTGGAAGCAACGCCTTCCGAACGGCCCGAACTGACAAGCGCCCGTGTTGTCGTTTCGGGAGGACGAGGGTTACAAAGCAAAGAGAACTTCCGGTTGATCGAAGATCTTGCCGATTGCCTGAACGCGGCCATTGGAGCCTCCCGGGCAGCGGTGGACGCCGGGTTTGTGCCCAACGATTACCAGGTCGGGCAAACGGGCAAGATTGTCGCCCCCGACCTGTACATAGCGGTGGGCATCTCCGGCGCCATTCAGCACCTGGCGGGCATGAAAGACAGCAAGATTATCATCGCCATCAATAAAGACCCGGACGCCCCCATTTTTCAGGTGGCCGACTATGGGCTTGTGGGCGATCTGTTCGACATCCTGCCCCAACTCACCCAAGCCTTAAAGGAAAAGGCGCATGATTAGCCATATAGCCGTTATCGGAGCCGGCCAGATGGGCGCCGGCATTGCCCAGGTCTTTGCCATGGCGGGCTATCCGGTGCAGCTCATCGATATCTCAACGAATCAGCTGGCCAAAGCGAAACACGCCATTACTGATAGCCTGGATCGTCAAATTTCAAAAGGCGCCTTATCCTCTCAAGGTAAAGAAGAAACACTCAACCGCCTGAATTTCTTTGAAACAATCCCGAATCCTGAAACCGTAGATCTTGCCGTGGAAGCCGTTGCTGAGAATTTTGACCTGAAAACACAAATCCTGAAAAGTCTTGATGTGGCGCTCCCGGATTCAGCTATTCTCGCAACCAACACATCGTCCCTATCCATCACAAAACTAGCTGCCGCAACCAGGCGCCCCGACCGCATCATCGGGGTGCACTTCATGAACCCTGCGCCCCGGATGCCCCTCGTTGAAGTGATCCGCGGCCGGGAAACCTCTGAAGAAACGTATGGCGTCATCGATCCACTGATCCGCCAGTTGGGCAAAACGCCCGTTGTGTCACAGGACTTTCCGGGGTTTATTGTCAACCGCATCCTCATGCCCATGATTAATGAGGCCATTTATGCGCTCCAGGACGGGGTCGCCACGCCAAAAGATATTGATACGGCCATGAAGCTGGGCACAAACCAACCCATGGGTCCCCTGGAACTTGCCGATTTCATTGGGCTCGATACGTGTCTTTCCATTATTCAAGTGCTGCACGAAGGGCTCGAAGATCCCCGCGAAGGCGGGGATAAATATCGCCCCTGCCCTTTGCTGGTAAAATATGTTACATCTGGGTGGCTTGGTAAAAAAACCGGCCGTGGATTTTATGAATACCTACCTTTCAAAACAGTGAGACAGCCATGATAGAAACACAAGAAACAGCAGCGCCTTCCGTCGCGGACATCAAGGAAATGTCTTTTGAGAAAGCAATGGCGGAACTGGAATCCCTGGTCCGCCGCCTGGAAGAAGGGCGCTTAACACTGGAAGAGGCCATTAACGCGTATGAACGGGGCACAGCCTTGCGCACCCACTGTGAAGCACGGTTGCGGGCTGCGAAGCTCAAGGTTGAGCAGGTCCTGGGGGATGGTTCGAAAAATATGGCTCAAGAGGAATGATCGTTTAATGTATGTAATACGTTTACCCCTCACACACGGGCTGTTGTCTGTACCTCTCCCCTTGTGGGAGAGGTCGGCGCGAAGCGAAGCGTCGTGGCGGGTGAGGGGAATTTATAAACTTTAAAATACCCTTGAAAACCACCCAGGAACACCTTATGACCCCATCTCTTGCAACCCTGTTTGATGAAGCCAAAGACGCCATTGAAAGTGTCTTTGAACAGTATCTGACAAACCCCAATGTTCCTGCCCTTCTCTCGGACGCCATGACCGCAAGCATCAAGAATGGCGGGAAGCGCCTCCGGCCGATGCTCACCCTGGCCTGCGCAAACCTGTTTAACGTGCCCAAAGTTCAAGCCGCTCGCGTTGGGGCCGCCATTGAGATGGTGCATTGCTATTCCTTGATTCACGATGATTTGCCGGCCATGGATAACGCCGACCTCCGACGCGGACGCCCCAGTTGTTGGCGTGAATTTGGGGAAGCCACCGCCATCCTTGCAGGTGATTCCCTCCTCCCCCTGGCTTTTGAGGTTCTGGGCGATGACGCCACCCACCCAAACCCCCTGGTGCGCCTCTCTTTAATCAAGGCGTTAGCCGCAAGTTCAGGCGCCGCAGGCATGGCCGGAGGCCAGATGCTGGACTTATCCCCCCACCTCATCCAGTCCCTTGAAACGGCCACCACCATGCAGAACCTGAAAACAGGGTGCCTGATCGCCTTCTCCTGTGAAGCCGGGGCTATTCTAGCCGAAGCCCCCCCCGAAGACCGGCAGCATTTACGCCAATTCGGGTTCCTGCTTGGTCTGGCCTATCAAGTGCAGGATGACCTTCTGGATATCGAAGGAAATAGGGAAGACTTAGGGAAACCCGTTGGGATAGATGGGGACAAACGTTCCCTTGTCGCCCTTTTGGGAATTGAGGAAAGCAAAAATTACTTACGTTCCCTTCAAGAAGAACTCTCTCAATTGATCCGCCCCTACCAGCAACCTCTTTTTGACGGAATCATTGCCTGGGTGACGACACGAAAAGTGTAGGGAATTTTGTTGATGAATTTCATTAATAAATGCAACAATAAA
>CAZXMD010000125.1:0-3149 GCA_964641635.1 uncultured Candidatus Finniella sp.
ATATTTTCAGGATATTGTTTTAAAATAGCATCAAACTTACTTTTATAATCATGTCTGTATTTTTTTTTATCCCAAGGCAAACCAGGATGATATTTATAATATGCTAATCTATTATTCGGATCAACTTCTCTTTTAGAATGTTCTTCAACCTCCATTCCATAGGGAGATGAAGTTGTAGGCAAAGAATCATCAACGGAAGATGAAGTTGTAGGAATAGGGTCATCAACCCGTCGTTTTTTAAAATTCCATTCACTCTCCATTCCATAAGTAGATGAAGTAGGCAAAGAATCATAAACCCGTTGTTTTTTTAAATTACATTCAATCTCCATTCCATAAGTAGATTAAAACAAAAGTATTGATATGTTTAGTGTTCAATTATTTTAAGAAATTTATTTTTTTTCATTGAACTGCCACCATTTAAAGACGTTGAGCGTTCAATACTTCTTTGTGAAGAAGAACGATGAGATTAGTATTGCCTGGAAAGGCAACTTTCAATTGGTCACTATGAACCGTTTTATGGCCTGAGTCAAATAGAAATTGTCAATCCCCACATTGTGCCCGACCCAACCGTCCCAAATGGGGGCCTTGTTTAAGGCGATGTGTGTGGCAAGCGATGGATTTCTTCAACCTGACGGTTTTCGCTTTCCATTGCTGCCCCAAATAAGGCCATAACCTGCATAAGGTCATAGTTTCCAACTTTGACGCCTTCTTTACCAACCTGGATATGAATAGACTGCTGAGCAGCCCCGGAGGGTTCTAAAATCTTATCCAGTACGCTTCGGCCGCCTTTTATCAAACCTTTCACGTTTTGAACTTCAGCCGGATAGCTTTGGGAAAATACTCCAGATACCCGCGCAACATAGTTTTCCAAATCCGCCATTAAGGATGAGGCGTTCCGCGTCTTCAGCTTGACAGACCCCCCTTCGCCATTCAAAACGCCTACAGCGCTAAGATCATAAAGGTCGCTCTTGAATTCAAGGGTTCCCTTACCTTCGGGCGTGGACAGCGTCGCAGGGATTTCGAAATCCGCAGAAAACGACATTTTTCCAAAGCTCTGAAGTTCGGGCATACATGATTTGGAAGCCCCCTCGCCCTTTAGTGCGGACGCAATACCTTCCGGCAATTCTGCATCTGTCAGGCTCTTAACCATCACTTTAAAATAATCCTGCCAATAGGTTGCCCATTGGTCCGTGACTTTAAAATCGCCTGATAATTTTATGGGAAAATAACCGTTTGATTTTCCTGCACTCAGCTTCATTGAGGTTTGATACACTTTGTTTTCTGTTGAATAGTCTTTAATCTCTAATCGAGTACCTTCCGGAATAAGCTTTTCAACAACTACTGGATTAAATTTATTGGAAGTATCTGCAAAAATAAGTTTAACGTCATCAACATAGGTCAAAAAGTCATCTAAATGAAGAGATGCTGATATTTTTTGATCCTGAGCCCCGAGAGCTGCTGCTACTTCTATTTCATTCAAGGCGTTTTCATTAAAAACATCAAGCCCTTGTATTTTTCCTTTGATGCCCTTTTCAATTTTAAAAAACTGCATGCCATGAGTATCAGTAGAAACAGAAATATCGAAAGCTTTCCCTTTCCAGTCTAATGAGACTTGCCCGGCAGAGTCTTTAATATCCAATAATTTTTGATCATCCAATAACAGAGACATTCCTTTTGAATCAGAATAAACTCCCTTAATATTATGAAGCGACAAAAATGGATTTTTTCCAAAAAAATCATAGTCTTTACGTTGGATAACAAAGCTGGCGTCTTTCGGTTTTGGCATAGAGAGGTTGAACTCAAGTGGGCCTTGGACAGTAAAGTGCGAGTCCCCATCCGTTTTAACCGTAACCGTATTCGAAATGGGAGAAAAACAGGCCGTCATCTCCCCTTTAATCAAAACAGTTCCCTCCAATCCTTCCAGCTTCTCTATGCCTTCGAAACCTTTTACACCCTTTAGAATTTCACCAAGTTTAGGCACCGTCCCTGAAACCGTGGGGTTGACGAGATGAGCCTGAAACAGGTAGCGCGACACCCGCAAGTCATCATAACGGAATGAAACGCCATAGGTCTTTAGGGTTTCCTGAGCCTGGGAAAGCTGTTGCGAAATTGAATTCTCAAACAAACTGGCCTGATAAACCCATAATCCCCCGACAGCCAAAGAAGGTACAATGATGGCTGTTGCTATAAGTAATTTCTTGTTCATTTTTTAAACACCCGTTTTAGATTTAGTATTAAATGGCTATGCTTACGATATTGGCAAATACTATCTACAGAGTCTAATGCCTGTCAATTTTATTTTTTACCAAAAACCTTATCTGGCCCCAAGGTTACCATGGTTTCCGGAGTATTAAACAAACGCCCTGCCAAAGTTGTAACATGATCAAACGTAACAGCATCAACTTTATTGAGAATCTCGCTTGGTGGAATGGGACGACCATAAATGAGTAAATGATTGGCCAATTGTTCACATCGGGCTGTTGTACTCTCAAGGCTCATCATTAAGCCCGCCTTTAACTGGGCTTTCGCCCGGTTGATCTCCGAAACTTCCAGCGTTTTGGAAAAACGATGAAGTTCATCATGGACAACGGGCAAGAGCTCAGACACTTGGGCTGGGCTCGTCCCCGCATAAATACCAAAAATCCCTGAATCCTTATAGCTTGACGTAAATGAATAGATAGAATAGACCAAACCTCGCTTTTCGCGAACTTCCTGGAATAATCTGGACGACATACCGCCCCCAAGGATGGTAGAAAGAACAGAAGCGGCGTAATAGTCTGGGTGCCCAAAAGGAAGGCCTTCAAACCCCAGAATCAGGTGGGTTTGTTCCAGATCACGCGCCTGATGAAAGGTTCCTCCTTTATAAATAGCAGGGGAAGTTTCCCTGGAGCAATCAAGGGGAAGGTGGGCAAATTTTTCCGCCACCCTATCCACCATTTCCTGATGGTCCAGTTTTCCGGCAGCCGCAAAAACCATTTGGTGCGCCCCGTAATGATCGTGCATATACGTTTTTACTTGTGTCGGTGTTAAGGAGCGCACAATTTCAGATGTTCCTAAAATGGCTCGCCCCATGGGTTGATCCGGAAAGCAAGTCTCTTGAAAATAATCAAAAACAAAATAACAGCTTTACTACCTTTTATAATTAATTC
>CAZXMD010000125.1:3159-5636 GCA_964641635.1 uncultured Candidatus Finniella sp.
TCTTGAACAATGACAGATTGTTCCCGGGCAAATTCGGTTGCTTCAAACGTTGAATTTTGTAAAATATCTGCCAGAATATCAATAGCCAAAGGCAGGTTATCTTTTAAAATACGGGAATGGTATGCTGTGGCCTCTCGAGACGTATAGGCATTTAGGTATCCACCAACAGCTTCAATCTCTTCCGCAATTTGAAGCGCGGACCGCCGGGTTGTTCCCTTGAAAGCCATGTGTTCAAGAACATGAGAAATACCGTTAATGTTAGCGGGTTCGTGACGGGCGCCCACATCCACCCACAATCCACAGGTCACTGTTTCAACATGAGGAATAGAGTCAGTAACAACACGCAATCCATTGGCGAGAGTCGTAACCAGGGAAGTTGGTGGGGCAGCTTTAATTGTCATCAGATCTCCTTATATGCCTAAAGTTAAGGGCATTCTTCTCTCTGCCGCAATCAATATTTGTCATGTGGCTTTAAACGGAATAACAAATGGGATTTTTTCAGATTAGCCTTCAAGTCAGGAAAGATCCATGAGGGTATTGTGCACTGCTCCCAAATAACATAATAAAACACCTAACAAAAAGGCGAAAATAAATGTTATATAGTAACTTGCATTGCTGAGCATCCATTTTTTATCAATAATATCAACATACTGAGGAATAACGACTCTTATTGTCCCCTTAATAAGGCTGGTCCAGCCAATGAGCGTTATAATAACCCGCCAGTCCAATGTCCAAATGTTATGGCTGATAACGATGAGAACACCAACAATCATGGCAATTACACCAGTCACGAAAATGAGGCCGGGGCTTTGTAACATCTCCCCTAATATAGGTTTAAGGGTGCAGGCATTAATCAGCATACCAACGCTAATGATTACAAGGTAAAGTCCCAGGGCTTTTGATAAAAATAGGGAAATATCCAAGCTAATCCTCCATTGTTAAGACTTATATAAAAACTGTACGATATAATTTTGGTGAACGCCACCCTATTTCAACCTTGTAAAATATTGGCCTTCTTCAGGCCGATATTTTCTCATAAATAGGAAGTAATTATCATACCTGATTACCAGAGATATTCAGCTAGGATTTTGAGTCACTCAGAAGTCGTTAGTGTTACCCACCTTCGAGACGCCTCCCCCGCGAAGGCGGGGGTCTACGTCTCCTACGGACAAGCCGGAGGAAAAACAGCATTTTGTGCCTCGCTTCGCGATGCGGCGTGGATCCCCGCCTTCGCGGGGAAGACGAAAGAAGAGCGGGGAGGCCGTACAGGAATCCAGATAATACCTTATAAAGGGAGCTGAATATTCTTGGTAATCAGGTTATCATATCACCAATACCAACCATCGCGTAGGCTCTAAAGTTTCTAAAGAACTTACAAATTATGCCGTCACCTTTAGCCTCAATGTACTCGAAAAGTGCATTGACACCTCTTCTTAAGGTTAATGGAGAGACCATTCCCATAATTGACATAGGAATGGACTTATCTGCAGAATTTACCTGAATTTGCAGCCTTTTCTTGCTCAGCCATCGCAAAAGCAACAGCTGACGGATCTAATCCCTCTTTTGCAGCAATGTCAGAATAAACTTTGGTGCGCTTGGCGTTGACTTTTCTAACCAATTGTGAGGTTTCCGCCTCATTGCCTGGAGTCGCCTGGATAAATCCGTCTGTCCTTTCACAAACCTTCTTTGAAATTAAGGCAGCAGAAAGCATACCCTTCGCTTGTGCTGGAGAGAGGGTAATTATCCCCAATCCTAAAAGGAGCATTAATTGTTTCATCATTTTAAAAACCCTTTCTTATGTAAAGATATCCGGATTATCTTTCTTAGCTTTCTTGAGATCCTCTTTAACCTTAACCTTTACTTTATGGTCAATTTTCATATTCATATTAATCACAATGGGTTTATCTGGCGCTTCTACCTTTACTGTAGGGTTGCAGCCCGCCAATAACCCGGTCAACACCAAAAGGGTGAGGGATCGTTTATACATCTTTCATTTTCCTATTTCTGTCTTTAGGTTTCAATTTTTTCTTTTTAAATACTCTGACTGCCTTCGTTTTTTTAGCAGATTTAGCTTTTTTAATGGCTTTAGTTTCTTTTGGACCTTTATCATCTTTAGCCGCCTTAGCATCCTTTGTTGCTTTAATGGCCTGATTGAGCTGTTTCAGATCCGTGGGTGGTTTCATGTGCTGAAGGGTGTTCATCACCAAATCCTTCAACTTCCCAGTCGTCACAATATTAAACTCAAAAGGATAGCCATTCAAGACATTTGGATTTGACCCTAATATTTTTACAATTCCTTGCATTTCTGAAGGGTTATCTGGTGTGTGGGATATACGGACATTAAACAAGGAAAAGTGAAGATTATCAAGGACTTGAAATGCCATATTGACCTCTTGAGCTTTATAGGCGGCTTCTTCCACATCCCCTGTTTCGGGCTTGTACTGAATAAGTCCCGTATCAGAAATAGAGTGTAACTC
>CAZXMD010000126.1:0-1917 GCA_964641635.1 uncultured Candidatus Finniella sp.
CTAATATAACAGAGCATGCCACCTTCAACACCAACAGCAATTATAGTATGTCGACACGAAGTGGCGGGTGAGGGGGCTATACGGGGACTACCCGTGGATGCCCATGTCAAGGAGAAGTTTCTGGATGGCTTTGACGGTCATGTCTTCATGAAAGACTTTTCCATTTACCAGAAAAGCAGGCGCTGCAGCGATCTGGTGTACCTTTTGGGCTTCAAAACTGGTTCGAAGAATGGTGTCTTCGACATCTTTATTCGCAAGGCATTTATGGTAGTCTGCATCAGAGATTGCCAACCCTCTCGAAATTTTTAAAAGAGCTTTTTCTGCTTCCTTAAATTTGGCGGGGTCAATAGGGGCCCAGTCGTCCTGGGTGGCCAGAAGTTTCTTGGCGATGGTGAGGTATCGGTCTTTCCCCATGCACCAGGCAAGCTTCGCGCCTTTCAGGGCTAACTGGTCTGTTGGAAAGTCACGAAAAACAAAGCGGACAAGGCCTTTGTCAATAAATTCCGCTTTGATCTCAGGCAGGACCTTTTCCTGGAAGTCGTGGCAATGGGGGCAGGTGAGGGAATAATACATGATAATTGTTAAGGGAGCATATGGCTTACCAATGCTCACTTCCAGGCCACTATAATGGCTTGTTGGAATTTGGGATACTTTAGGCGCATTGGTTTTCGCTTTCGCGTCTCCCATGCCGGCAACGACCAGGGCAATGCTTAAAAATCCCCAAAAAATGCTTCGGTACATAACAAACCCTCTCAACAATAGCTTAGAAGCTGTCTTGCGCAAATATAGGGTTACCCCTCACCCGCTCGTTCCTCGCGACCTCTCCCACAAGGGGAGAGGTAAAATGCACGTTTGTATTCAAGACCTCTCCCCTTGTGGGAGAGGTCGACACGAAGCGAAGCATCGTGGCGGGTGAGGGGTGCGCCCTATCACCTATGAAGACAGCTTCCCACTCTTTGCTATTTTTTAGCATAACGAGCTATTTGTAAACAAACTGTAAATTATATACAGGCCAAACGCTAAAATATACCGCATCCGGCGGATATATTTCTTGCTTTACGGATGATGCTTGCTTAAATTCGTGGGGTATATATACCAAGATAAATTTTCAGTTGGAGTTCGAATTACTTGATTGACCCAATTTTAAAGAAGACGCCCTATCTGGACAAAATTCAGTCCCCTGAAGATGTGAAGGGGCTATCAAGGGATGCATTGCATCAGCTTGTTGACGAGGTGCGCCAGGAAACGGTTCATGTCGTCTCCCGTACGGGGGGGCATTTGGGCGCAAGCCTTGGGGTGGTAGAACTGACCGTTGCGCTGCATCATGTTTTTGACACGCCACGAGACAAGCTCATTTGGGATGTGGGCCATCAGTCTTATCCTCATAAAATTCTGACCGGACGGCGAGAAGAAATGTCTCTTTTGCGTCAGGCGGGAGGGCCTTCCGGGTTTACGCGGCGTAGCGAAAGCGCCTATGACCCTTTTGGGACGGCCCATGCCTCTACTTCCGTTTCGGCAGCGTTAGGCTTTGCCGTCGCCAGGGATCTGAAAGGGGAAGACCACAATATCGTCGCTGTGATCGGGGATGGGGCGATGAGCGCCGGTATGGCGTATGAAGCCCTCAATAATGCAGGCGCTATGGCCAGCCGTTTGATTGTTATCCTTAATGACAATGATATGTCCATTGCGCCGCCTGTTGGGGCGATGAGTGGATATCTGTCCCGCCTCCTTTCTTCCCGCCCCTACCATTCTTTACGCAAAATGGCCAAGGACGTGGCCAGCCATTTGCCAAAATCCCTTGAAACGGCGGCGCGCCGCGCCGAAGAATTTGCTCGTGGTATGGTCACGGGGGGGACTTTGTTTGAGGAACTGGGGTTCTTTTATGTTGGGCCCGTGGATGGCCATGATCTGGACCAC
>CAZXMD010000126.1:1950-5627 GCA_964641635.1 uncultured Candidatus Finniella sp.
ATCGGGGCCCATTATACTCCATGTGGTAACGCAAAAAGGCCGGGGCTACGCGCCAGCAGAAGCTTCCGCAGATAAATATCACGGCGTGAGTAAATTTGATGTCATGACAGGCATCCAGCAGATTGCCAAATCGACTCTTCCCACCTATACACGCGTCTTTGGCGAAAGTCTGGTGGACCAGGCTGAGAAAGATGAGCGAATCGTAGCCGTTACGGCCGCCATGCCTTCAGGCACGGGACTGGATATCTTTGAAAAACGGTTTCCGGAACGGTGTTTTGATGTGGGCATCGCCGAACAGCATGCGGTAACATTTGCAGCAGGTATGGCCTGTGATGGACTGAAACCGTTTGTCGCCATTTATTCCACCTTTTTGCAACGGGGATATGACCAGGTTGTCCATGACGTTATGTTGCAGCACTTGCCCGTTCGTTTTGCCATAGACCGTGCCGGTCTCGTTGGCGCAGATGGCGCAACCCATGCGGGGAGTTATGATCTGGCCTATCTGGGCTGCCTGCCGGGAATGGTTATTATGGCGGCGGCGGATGAGCTGGAGCTCAAGCATATGGTCGCCACGGCAGCGGCTATTGATGATGGCCCCTGTGCTTTGCGGTACCCCCGCGGAGAAGGGGTTGGCGTCAACCTGAACGTGCCCGCTGAAATTCTGGAGATCGGGAAGGGTCGCATCGTGCGGGAAGGGGCGAAAATCGCCATCCTTTCTCTGGGAACGCGTTTAGCAGAAGCTTTGAAGGCGGCAGACCTCTTGATGGCCCATGGCTTATCATCAACGGTGGCCGATGCTCGTTTTGCAAAACCGGTCGATGCAGATTTGGTTTGCCAATTGGCGCGCAACCACGAGGTCTTGATTACAATTGAAGAAGGGTCTATAGGTGGGTTTGCCGCCCAAGTGTTTCATGCTTTGGGGGCTGCAGGTTTGCTTGACCAGGGCGTTAAGATCCGGCCGATGATGTTGCCGGACCGCCTTATTGACCATGACACACCTGCAAGGCAATATGAAGAAGCAGGATTAACGGCGCTTCATATTTTAGCAGAAGCCTTACAGGCTTTGGGTATCCATAAGGATCCGCAAACAGTGGCCCGTTTGGCTTCTTGAGAGAAGGAGAAGAATTCATGGATGTTATTATAATTCCTCTGATACGGGTTATTATTATGGCCTTGGATGCTTACTGGTGGGCCGTTGTGGGTTATGTTGTAATTGGCTGGCTTGAGCAGTTTAACATTATCAACCGTTATAATAATTTCGTCTATGGCATTCATACCTTCCTATTCCGCATCGTAGAGCCAGCTCTTTACCCGATTCGCCGACTTCTCCCGAATATGGCGGGCATAGACCTATCTCCTGCAATTTTGATCTTAGTCATTTATTTTGTGGAGCTTATGCTCTATCAACTGGCCGGAAAATTTCCTTTCTAAAAGGGGCTGTTATGGTTGCGACACTTATAGACGGGCGTGCGCTTGCCGGCAACCTTCAGCAGGAAATCGCCCAGAAGGTTGAGGCATTAAAAAAAGCCAGGGGATATGTACCGGGCCTTGCGGCGCTTCTTGTGGGGGACAATCCGGCGAGCCATGTTTACGTCAATAACAAGAGGAAAGCTTGCGCTCATGTTGGCATGTGGTCGGATGTCCACTTTTTGCCCGCCACGGCGACCCAGGAACATGTTTTAGAAAAAATTGATGAACTCAACAGGGATGACCGCATTCATGGTATCCTGGTTCAGCTCCCTTTGCCGGCCTCTATAGATGCTTCAACCGTGATTTCCCATATTGCGCCTCATAAGGATGTGGATGGGCTGCATCCCCAAAATCTTGGCCTTCTGCTGTCAGGCCGACCCAACCTGGTTCCCTGTACGCCTTTGGGTTGCCTTCACCTCATTCAATCTGTCGTTCCAGAACTGGAAGGAAAACATGCGGTTGTGGTGGGGCGTTCCATTCTGGTGGGACGCACGGCTGCTTTGCTCTTAAGCTATCAAAATGCAACCGTTGTCCAGGCGCATTCCTATACCCTTCATTTGGCAGAAGAATGTCGGCGTGCGGATATTCTGATCACCGCTATTGGAAAGCCAGGGTTGATTACGGCAGATTACGTGAAACCGGGAGCTGTTGTCATTGATGTTGGCATTACGCGCGCGATTCAGCCAGATGGGACAATTTCTGTTCAGGGTGATGTTGCTTTTGAGGAAGTTCGTGAAGTGGCCGGCTTCCTTACCCCCGTTCCTGGGGGTGTTGGCCCCATGACCATTGCTTATTTATTGATGAATACGCTGACGGCTGCGCAGAAGTCATAATTGGCCTGAATCCCCCCTCTTTAAAATTTTAGAAAAAACCCTATATTATTCTTTGTAAACCTCAGGTTTTGCCAGAAAAGCAGGTTTGGAAGGGATGGTGGGATGTCATACATGCCTTATGGTGTTCTTTTTTTACTTTGTCTGATTTTATCGGCTCAAGTCATTGCAAGCCCTCATTATTATTGTCGAAAATATATTGAAGAAGCAGCGCGAAAGACAGGCGTTCTGCCTGAAATTTTATGGGCTGTCGCCAAGACGGAAAGCAACTTTGGTGGTAAACCCTGGCCCTGGACGGTTAATGTTAAAGGAAAAGGGTATTATTTTTCTGACAAGCTTTCTGCAAAGAAATTCTTAAAGAGCTTGCCAGAAAAGATACAGTACCGTGTAGATGTTGGGTGCATGCAGATAAATTGGGGATGGCATGGTAAAGCATTTCCTCATCTCGCAAAAATGATCAACCCCCGAATCAATGTCATTTACGCCGCTTACTTTTTAAGGGAGCTTTATGCCGAAACAGGGAAATGGTCAAAGGCTGTCGCAAGTTATCATTCCCGCAAATGGCGCCATGGGGGAAAATATGCCAATAAGGTAGCGCTTTTGGTAAAAGATTATGTGAAAGAATCTTCCTCTAAGACTCCGGCTTTAATACCTTTCCCATTTTCGGATCCATCCTATAAGGGTCGTCGCTGATGTGGACAAGGCCATCTTCTCCAAGCCATACGGTTTGATAGGTAAAGAATACGGAAATGCTGGTGTCCGGATTGACAGATTGGGTGCTTCCTTTGTTAATACGGGTTTGAATCTGGTCCGTAGACCATTTCTCATCATTGTTCAGCACCCAAACGGCAAGATCTATCGGTGTTTTAAGACGAATACATCCGGAGGAAAAGGCGCGCGCAGTTTTTTTGAATAATTTTTCATCAGGTGTGCCGTGCAAATAAATTGTATAAGGGTTTTCAATATTGAATTTTAGGCGTCCCAGAGCATTGTGGCGTCCCGGGCTTTGACGCAAATGGTAATGGGAGCCCTCGTTTTCCCAGTCTGCTTCATAAGGATCAATTACATTACCGCTACCGTCTGTAACTGTAAAATTGGAGCGCCTGATATAATCGGGATCATTGAGAATTTTGGGGATCTTATCATGGACCAAAATATTATGAGGAACGCCCCAGGAGGGATTGATAATGACATTCTTTAAGGGTGCATAGAATAACGGTGTCCGGCGACTGGGACGGCCAACGATTGCGGGTATTGTCAACTTGGGCTCGGAATCTTCGAAAGCTTGAACCTGATATCCCGCAACATTGACAATGATATGTCTGTCGCCGAGTTCTTCCGGAAGCCAACGCAAGCGCTCCATATTGATAATGATCT
>CAZXMD010000127.1:0-5593 GCA_964641635.1 uncultured Candidatus Finniella sp.
AGAAGACATGTTGGCCATTGGACAAAATGGTGAGAAGGAAGAAAACAATGATACAAAAATATAAAATGAAATTTTTAACAGCTCTAACGTGGATTGCCATAGTAGAGGGTGTTTCAATCGAAGCAATGCACGCAACAGACTTTAACGTAGAAGGTCAGATTCGACTAGAGCAGAGTAGCGCAAAGATACGCAAAGTGCTTATTAATGACACCTCTCCTCAAGCGTTCCTGGGAGGGCAATTAATCCCCATAATAAAAACGAAAACAGGTGATACTTCCTCTTCTGCAGATTTACCTACTCAGTTTGAGCTAGGATTTAAGTTTTTTATACCTACTGATCATACAAAACCAACACAAACAATAAGAATTGCCACTTGTTATAATGATGGTATTTTTTCTATCAACTTTTCCGATGCTCCTCCCTTAACGTATCATGGTCATGATTTTAGGCAGATGGCACTTTGGCCATTGTCTGCTGAACGCAAACCCATTCCTATCGGTCAAAGTACATCTGTTAAATTAGATATGGACGGCCAGGGAAATTTACAACGAGATGTTCATACATCCACTCAAGTCATGGTACCAACCACTCTCTTTGTAGAAAAATACATACGAGATAGAGAGGATGGCACATTATCTCTGAATTCAGTCATGTGGTTGAGAAATGGCCCAGTAGATATATACACACCAAGCGTTAAGTCGTCTTCCTCCATAATGTCAGCACGAGAAAGCGTTAATTTTCATATTAAGCCACGCTCAAACACTGTAAATATTTTCCGAATGATTCGCTTTGTGGGTATGCCGCATGAATGCGAAATAGACTCCGCCTCTGATATCGCTAATCATTTTTTGGTAGATGGTAAAACGGTTATCAATCCTGTTTTAATAGAGGGTGAGGCTTCTGCTGATCACGTAGATATGATGTTTTGTGGAGTTGGAAATGCCTCGAACAATGCAATTTCTATCGAATTTTACCCTAATCTGCTAGAAGATGAACAAACTATTGAATATCTTTATCAAGAAGGACTCAAATACCGTGATGGGAAGCTTGACTATCCTAGCGATCTTAATAAAGCAAAAGTTCTATTTGAAAGTGTTGTGGTTGCTTCAACAGCAAACCACGCGAAAGCCTTGCATAACCTAGCATGCATTTTATATAAGCAGGGAAAAAGGATCCAAGCCGAGTTGTATTTTCAAAAAGCAAGTCAGTTGAGTCTAGATGCATCTACCAGAAATTTGCAACGAATCCGGTCTAATACGGGGCTAATGTGATGTCATAAATTACTCAAACCCCCTAGGATATTCACGGAAGGAAAGAAAAAGCTTATCTTTTTAACTTGCGAAAGTTGGCACCCTATTCGAGTCAAGGTATAAGTTACTGCTTAACACCCATGCGACAGGCGCGACAATGCGACAAGCCCGAAAAGTTTCTCTGTGAGGCGCAGAAATTCTTGGTTTTACGCACCTCAAACCGTCACATAAGGTGTCGCGACAATGATGCGACAGGGTTACATCAATATTACTCTGGGAATAAAATATTTTACGAACTGAACTAAAATGTGGCCCTATAGAAGAAGCGCGGGCACCATTCTATTATTGGCAACTTACAACACATGTCTCTGGAGAATTACACAGCTTATATACATTATGAAATGATATGTTAGGTACAACGTGCCCATCTGGGATATTGCAATTTCCGTGTATTGTTGTTTCAAGTGTAAACACCCCGGAATTTACAGGCTCATAAGAACACATCATCTTGGTATGATTCTCTAACGAAACCTGAATGAGTTTACCCTCCTGGACAGATGGTAAAGTAATATGCGAATGATTATGGCCTGTAAATGCTGTCCCATTGGAAGAGATAGCTGTTAGCGTACCACTTCCATTAAGTTGCTGTATTACGGCAGGTTCAGGACAGTGATATGCCACAGCATGGTTGATAGATGAAATAAGCGTTGGCTCGTAGGGAATGTCCTCTTCAATAAATCCTACATAATCTGGGTAGCTTAGTTTAGCCCCATCCCGCATATGGGGCGTAAACACAACAAAATCGCTATACTCTTTAGACAGAAGGGCTAGAATCGCGGGGTTGATGATCAACGTATGAACATCTTTCATCAGTTTTTTTTCTTCAAGAGTTGGATGGAACTTATGGTCACTAGCTTTGGTAAATATCTCGGCAACCCTATGAATGCTGTCACCAAATATATGTTCTAAAAGCGTTTGGTTAAAGATTTGGAACGTTTCGATGAGAAACTCATTGCTTTCAATATCATGGTCGTCAAATTCTTTAACGAGAAGCTTATTAATAAGATCATGGTGAATATCAAATATATTAGTTCCTGGCTTATAATGGGACAAAAGATAGATCATGATGGTTTTTAACCTTATTAGCTTATTGGAAACGACACCAGTATAGTTTTCAAATGACCGGGTTTCTTTTTGTCCTTCTTTCTTGAATTCATCCTTGAAGGTCGTATTCCCTATTCCGGACATTGAGCCAGTTCTACAACCTTTCATGGCCTCAGACGAGGCTAAAGCTTGAACCAGTCCGCCGATAAGAGAGATATAAGATGGTTTGCCTTTCTGACGCTCTATGTAATAGAGGAAAAGCGAATATATTTGTCCGGCTGTTATGGTTTTTCCATCAATTTGGGTTGATTCCAACTCACTATTAGGTTCATTCCAAACCAGTTCACTTTCGAGGACGCTTAAATTTTCTTTTGCTTCCTCTACATACTTTTCCATCTCTGCGCCTAAGCCGCCAAGGGTTTCTTTCATAAGTGCGTGATTTGCTAAAATTGCCCTTGTTTTTTCAATCAAGGCCTTTTGGTCAAAAGGAACGCCCTGAAAATGGTAAGAATGAAAATCTTCAAGAAGATGGTCGACAGTGGATTTCAATTTTTGAATAGCAGGGGTAGCGTGAACACTATAGATGGTGCTTCCAGACACATCGGTATACATGTCAAATGCTTTATTTTTTATTTTTTCCTCTAGATTATTAAGGTTTTCAATCATTCCGAGAACAGCTTGAAGCTGAAGAGATGGGAGGTTTTTGGATTTTAAGGTAGTAAGAATTTGATAGCGTATGTGAAGAGGTATATTAGGATTTCTTGTTTCTAGCAATAACTCGTTAAGCATCCCTTCAAAATTTCTACTTTGTTTGTTGATGGTAGAACTGTAGGCAATAGCTTGAAACAATTCACTCTTTTGATTTATATTGTTTGACTGCTTAAATTGTTCGTGTAAATCTTGAAGAAGCTCATCTTTGTTAAGGATTCTCTGAAGATTATGATTCCATTCAATATCTCTTAAGAATTCTGTTAAAATTTTTGTCTTTAAGAGGGGATTTGTTTTTTGACCCTTATAAACCATCAGCAAGAAATGCTCTTTTTCAGGCATATTTTGACAGAGGTTAATAAAAAATTGAGGAGCAATCGTTGTGGACTCACTATAAACCAGAAGGGTATCTTTTGCATCTAACCCAGACTTTTGAAGTAAATTAAGAACCTCATTTGCTTGAATGCCTGGTAGAGCATTTTTTGGAAGATGAAAAATGACATGCACGAGACTTTTTATGTTATCTTGTATTCGTCCTAAATGTCCGTGGTCTAAGGAAGACAAAAAATGGACAAGGCGATCAAAATTCATACCGACTTCATGTTCGGGCATTGTTTTTGGCATTGCTAACATAATATCGAATTTTTCCATTATCTTGGGAAGTAAAAAGTCCTGTAAATCGAGGTGGTTCATTGCTTCAAAAAGCAATTGAGCGTGATCTTGATTGCTATGGTTAACTTTCCAGATTGTATCAAGGTAGCCCATAGCCTTTGGTTTATCTTGCCAGAGCAAGTTTTGAACGATCATCCATTTATCTTTCGCCTTTATATTTGGATTCGGTAAAACCCTTTCCTCTAGGAGATGAGTTGCGTAGTCTTTGGTTTCAGGAGATTGGAGGAGTGCCTGGACCACAACAGCAAAAGGACTTTGCCCGTGAATCTCCTTTAATTGCAAGGAATTCTCAATAAATTCTATGGCATTTTGGTGATAGTCCCGATGACCAAAAAGAACGCTGGCAACTTGGAGGGCCCCCCAAGGATTATTTTGTCGATACACGGGAAGTTTCTTAACGATGTCGTTGATAAAGGAGGATACTTTTGCCTGATCTTTGGCAGAAAAGAGGAGCTTAAGGATAAGGGGAGCCGCTGTTTCCCCGGCCGGGTTGTTAATAATGGATTTTAAACACTTCAAAGCCAATGCTTGCTCCTCGCCGGTGCCGCTATCTAAAAGAACATAGGCGTATATGGCAAAATTATGGTCTTGCCCAAATTGCCCCGTCATAAATTGCTCCACGTATTTTTTAGAAATAGTGATTGTTTCCGGGTTTCCCAAAAGATGATTGATAATAAAAAATTTCTTTTTGTTATCATTGTGGTGGATCTGGCCTGGCTGTTGCGTTTCCAACTCATTCAGCAAATGAAACACAGAATCTTTTATGCCTGAGTGTTCACTAAGGGATGCTAAGGCGTGGAGCTCTTTCATCGGCAGGGACATAGGGTTGCTGAATTCCGGCCCATTAAATACGTTTGAATGGATTTGTTGATCGAAATTATGAGGATTAATGGTGTCCGTTTTGAAAAGTTCAATAAAAGCTGACACATACCCTGGAATTTCGTGTTTTTCGGTCTCTTGTTGATGGTGGGGTGTTGTGGAGTTATTCATAGCATGAGTGAACCCTGGCACAAGACTTGATAGGAGGAGAATTCCCATTATATATTTTAAAAAGCTCATTCTATGTTTTCCCTGCTGCCTATATTCAATAAATATGATGGTATCCTATGAAAAATTAATTTTTATTTAATGTGGATACTACTCTGGCCATTAGAGGTTTTAACTAAGCTGCGTAACGGACTTCGCTTTTGAGTATATATACTGAGGAAAGTGCCCCTCACACCTCCCTCACCACCAAATGATGCCACGTACACCAATCGATGCACCATTTTTTCTTGAGGTAGTCCATGTCCACATTGGGGGTCAGCACAATATGCTGGGGGTTGGCGTAGTCGCCGATGGAAATCTCAATCAACGGTAGCTTTTCCTCAAAAGCTTCTCTCATCGCTTCGGAGGGATTTGGGGTATGGGCATAAAGGGCTGATACGCGCTTGGGCGGGTAGATGGTAAAGCTCCAGTTCATGCGCTGAGGTTCCGGCTGCTTTGCAACCAGTTTCATATTTTCGGTTGTGGTGATGCACTCAAAAAGTTCGTTGTAATCTTTAAAATGCTCGATGGGTTCTCCGTTTAAAGGCACGATGATAATCATCCACATTCTCCTATTTTTTAAGCCCTTTTCTAAATTTTGGCGGGCTATTGAAATGATGCTGTGAATGCTTGGGAGAAGCCTTTAGCCTTGAATTTTAGGCATGCGGCATCATCTTGCCGTAAAGGCAATATGAGCCGTTTCCTTAAATTTTAAGGACAAAAATAGCCGACAGGCATCCCCCCAAACATCACGCACTACAAAGGAAAGCAAGGAAAAACCTTGCCTCCTTTACAGGGTTCTGCTTAAGAAAGGCGCGTGCCTGGCGGGCCAG
>CAZXMD010000128.1:0-5573 GCA_964641635.1 uncultured Candidatus Finniella sp.
TTTACACCAATTATCTCGTAAATCTCTTTTTTTCTTTGTCATTCTCATCCCTTGATTTTCTCATGTACTCGGCTAAGTTTTTCTACCATAGCGAGCAAAGGTCAAGCAAGGATATAAAAATCCACCGATAAAAACTTAAGGGCGGATTCCAAACACAAATGGAGACGCTTAAATAAACTTCTTTTTGCCACGGCCTGGCTTTAAAATCTTGTGACCCTCTGCCTCCCAAGTGGAAATGCGCCGATCATTTTGATTATAAGCTCTGACAGCCTCCAAAACAGCGCCTGCCAAGACTTCGTCCGACATCTTATTTGCGCCACATCTATTTAAAATAGTCGTTATCTGATTTTTTCTTTTTTCTTCAAGTCTTTTTTTACGTGATTGCAGCTTGTTTATTTGACTATCAATGGTCTTGAGACGTTCACTTGTTGCCATTTTTCTTTCCTTTCATAATAAAAAATACGAGCAGCTGCATTTTATAATATTCAATACTCAGAATAAAAAAACACAAGCAGCTGCGGTTTATAATATTCATAGATCAACATTTGTCAAGAAGATAAAATTTTACCCATTTAAAAAGGGGGCGAAATCCCCTTTGAATGATGCTATCATCTGAGTGATTCTCACAGAATATAAACTTTTCATATGGTTATCGTACAAATCATCATCTTTCATCATTTACAACAGGAGGCCCCAAAATGGGAATACTGAGACTTTTCTTCGAACAACACTACAAAAAAGGCGCCCTAAATCTCCTGTTTTTATTAACCACTTCCGTATCTGTCCACGCTTCCCTTCAAAAGGCGGAAGCACTTATGGTTCACGGAAAAACTGGGGACGCGCTCACGACTCTTGCTCCTTATGTTACCAAAAATGATCCCCACGCCCTTTACCTCACAGCCATCATTTACCTCTCTGCGACTTCTCATCATTTTAATCAGAAGGAAGGGATCGCATTACTTGAACGGGCGGTTTTCCAGAACTATGGCCCTGCCTTGGACGAGCTTGCTGGCCTATATCTGGTCGGAGAAGGCGTTAAAAAAAACGAGGCAAAGGCTTTACACTACTACATACAAGCCTCCCATTTGGGTTATGGTCCCAGTCAGTTTAACTGTGGCATTATGTACAAAGAGGGTCAGGGAACGGAAAAGAACCCTCAGAAAGCTTACCTCTATTTATCTTTAGCTTCCCTGAATTATAAGGATTTGGAAGACGTCACCATTCATGCCGCCCGTTATCGTGATGAGATTGCCCCTCTTCTGACGCCAACACAAAGGCAAGATGTTTTACGGTTCGTCAATAACCTTACGCTTCCTTTTGACTCACTGGAAAGAAAAGGGATAACTCCATGATTTTAGTCGCACTTCTTCAGAAAATCTGCTAAAACCGGGGTAGATAATTTTTCTTGAGAGACGAAAGTGATGAATTTACCAAAAAAATTGAACCATCTCAGTTTAAAATATTTTATACTTGCAGCTTTTTGTTTAAATACTTCAGGGATCAGCTCTATTCGGGCAACTGATTCTAGCACCACTATTGGGGACTTGAGCGCTCGCATAGCAGACCTGGAAGAACAATTAGGGCATAAAAATGATACTTCTGATGACGCTAATCCTGGCGCCAAAGTTTCTCAGGAAGACCTTGAGCGGCTAAAAGATGAAATACGCGCATTAAGAGAAGCTCAAACTAACTCTAATAACCTACGCGATGAATTGCATAACTTACGGGAAGACATCAGGCGCCTCAAATCAGAAAACACAACTTTGCAGCAAAAGGAAAACTCAGATCCGCGGTCAGATGACAGGCCTAAAAAATCAGAACCTTTCGTTAGCGACTCTTTTGAGGAAAAACTCATAACAAAAAAAAGAAAACAAGAATCTTGGGATCAAACTCAAATGCCCTCCTCACCCGAAGCAGACGAAGAAACGGAGTCAATCTTAAAACTTCTGGAAGAATCAGCGCCGGAGGCGGATGGAGAAGAAGGCTCCTCGAAGAAAAAGCAAAAAAAGAACATAGAAGAGATCCGAGAGTCTGCCACAAAGCAAGCAGAAGAAACCGCCCCCAAACTCTCCACCGGAACGGCCAAGGAAAAAAACTCCCTCTCTCAATATAATCAGGCTCTTACTCTTCATGATAAAGGGGCCTATAAAGAAGCTGAGAGAGCTTTCGGTTACTTTATCAAGGCATACCCAAACGATCCCCTGGTTCCTCAAGCTATGTACTGGAAAGCGGAAGCCACCATGAAGCAAGGTAACAACAAGGCTGCCCAGCTTCTTTTTGTGACTGCCTACAAAAAGAACCCAAAGGGCCCCAAAGCCCCGGATTGTTTATTAAGGCTGGGTGAAACCTTTGCCCTTCTTGGTAAAAAGGAGAATGCCTGCATCGCTTGGAAAAAACTGGAAGATGATTTTCCTCATATGATGAGTGAGACAAAAACTGAATTGGCCCGCTTAAAGAATCAATACGGGTGCAAGAAAAAATCGGAGAAAATCTCCCAATCTGCTCAAAAGGGCCCAGCCTCAGCGACTAAAAATTAATCTTGGAACCTGAAACAACATGAGACTTATTCGCGCCATGGCAACTGTTGGGGGGTTTACAGGCGTCAGCCGTATTTTTGGGCTGATCCGGGAAAGTCTTATGTCTCATATTATCGGGGCAAGCCCCATCACAGATGCTTTCCTCGTTGCTTTCAAATTTCCCAATTTCTTTCGCCGGATCTTTGCCGAAGGAGCCTTTAACGCATCCTTCGTGCCTCAATTCTCAGGACAACTCGCCAGCGAAGGCCCTGAGTCCGCTATGCTTCTAGCAGAGCGGGTGATGGCTGTCCTGGGCGCAACCTTAATTCTGTTTGTCACTTTTATTGTGATCGCAACCCCTTGGGTTATGGGAGTGATTGCCCCTGGCTTTTCAGCGACCCCGGAGCGCCTTGATATGGCCATCACCTTTACTCGGATTACATTTCCTTATATCTTGTTTATTTCTCTGGCGGCCCTGTTGAGTGGCGTCTTAAATTCATTAGATCGGTTTGCCGCCGCGGCTGCTGCCCCCATAATTCTCAATATTATTATGATTGGAGCCATGATTGTCTTCTCTTATGCAGATTTAGCCACAGGAAAAGCCCTTTCTTGGGCCGTCTTTTTGGCAGGTGTCTTGCAGCTCATTTGGCTCTATTGGGTCTGCTGGCGCGCCGGATTCCGCTTAAAAATTCGTCTCCCCCGCCTCACTCCTGAAGTTCGCAAAGTCATCCGTCTCATGATTCCGGGGGCGATCGGGGCCGGTGTTATGAATATTAACCTGCTTCTTGATATGGTGTTTGCCTCTCTTCTTCCCTCAGGATCCATTTCATTCCTTCATTATGCGGATCGGTTAAACCAGCTTCCGTTATCCCTTTTTGGAATTGCGATGGGCACGGCCCTCTTACCCTCCCTATCCCGTCAAATCCGATTAGGAGAAGAACAAAAAGCCCGCGCCAGCCAAGGCCTGGCTGTCGAAGTATCCCTTCAACTTACCATACCCGCAGCATTAGGACTCATGCTGCTCTCTTACCCCATTATTGATTTACTTTATGGTTTAAAAGGGGAGCAGGTTACGGCAACGGCGGCAGCTCTTGCGGCCTTTGCAACAGGAATCCCTGCTTATGTGTTGAGCAAAGTTTTTGTAACAGGGTTTTTCGCCCGCCAGGACACCAAAACGCCTGTTAAAATTGCCATCATTAGCATTGTTTGCAACCTAATGCTCAATGTCATTTTAATGGGGCCTTTTTCCCATGTTGGCCTTGCCATGGCAACGTCTATTGCCGCCTGGGTTAACGCTGGGTTGCTTCTCATCACCCTTCATCGGCGGCGATGGTTTTCCCTTAACCGACAGGTTCAAATAACAGGGGCAAAAGTTCTTATTTCTGCAGCAGCTATGGGCAGCGGGCTGGTTCTTGCTCGTGACCAATGGCTAACGACCCTTCCCGAAACCCTTTCTCTTCAAATCATGGCTGTGTTAAGCATCATCATCTGTGGTATGGTTATTTTTGGTGGTATGGGACAGCTGACAGGGGCTTTTAACTTGATGCACATACGCCAAGCCCTTAAAAAGCAATAGGCATATTGAAATCTAAAACACCACTGTCGCCGTTGCAAATGCCGCAAGACCTTCTTCTCGGCCAATAAAGCCCAATTTTTCTGTCGTTGTTGCTTTGACGCTCACGCGGGACACCTCTATATCAAGAATCTCAGCCACCTTTCTGACCATCTGCTCACGATGAGGCATAATTTTAGGGCGCTCCCCCAAAACCGTCACATCCACATGGGAGATTTTTCCACCCTTTTCTTGAACACGACGGGCTGCTTCCTGTAAAAACAGGCTTGAGTCCGCATTCTTCCAGCGATCATCTTTTGGGTTAAAATGTTGCCCGATATCCCCATCTCCAATAGCGCCCAATAAAGCATCCGTCAAACTATGGAGGCCTACATCTGCATCGGAATGCCCAATAAGTGAAAAATCTTCCGGAATAAAAATGCACAAAATCAATACGCCCTCTCCGGGGCCTATGGCGTGCACATCAATGCCGTGACCCACACGAATATCTGGAACCAGCATGGCTTCTCCTTCTATGTCTTCAGAGGTGGTGATTTTGCGATTTTTCACGTCACCGTCAACAAGTTGAACAGGAATATCAAGATGTTCCAATAGACTCGCATCGTCGGTCAAGTCTGGAATATGTTGCAGTTTTTTATGGGCGGCCAGAATGGTTGGGTAGTCAAACCCCTGAGGCGTTTGGGCTTGATAGAGATCCCGCCGATCAATAGTGGCTTCAATCATTTTTTGGGATGCACGCTTCAGCGTATCCGCAACAGCAATGCCCGGAATAATACCTTTATGGTGCTCAAGAGATTGAATAACCCGGGAAATCAATTCTTGGCTTACAAATGGGCGCGCCCCATCATGGATCAGGACATTTTCAGGAGAGAAATCCTCCAAACTTTCAAGCCCAAGACGGACCGATGCACTGCGCTCCCTTCCCCCGACAACGGGGGGCAAAAGTTTAAGGCTATGAAGGGAGGAAACCACCTGGGCATAGAAATTTTCATCCTCCCCACCAATCACAACCCGAACCGCATCAACGTCGGGATGATCAAGAAAAGCTGAGGTTGCCTGACTTAAAATCAACCGCCCTTTGAGCGGCATATATTGCTTCGGCAAGGGACCGCCCACACGTAAGCCCCGCCCCGCTGCCATGATCAAGGCAACGGTCTTATAATTCTTTAACGGTTGTGCCGCGGGATGATTTTTCAATTTATAAAGCGCCTCTTATTCTCTCAAGGTTTAAACACTCTTTACATCGATTTCAAGTTAATCAAAATAAGGCTGCAAAACCTGTTGAAGAATCTCCGGTGGCCGGCACGGTTTCCTGGTAACGTTATCCACAAAAACCAATAGGGTTTCACCTTGATGGATCAGGTTATTCCCTTGACCGTAAATCTCATAATCAAACCGGATCTTTACCTTTGGCTTCTCACGTATGGAGGTAACAATTTTCAGCTCTTCATCATAGGAAGCAGGCCCGACAAACTTTGACCGAC
>CAZXMD010000129.1:0-5535 GCA_964641635.1 uncultured Candidatus Finniella sp.
AATCACAAGTCCTTCACGGTCACAACCGACAACGATCTTGCTGCCTTCAGAGATGCCCCCCTCGAGTAACTTTAGGGCTAACGGGTCTTGCAAGGTGCGTTGAATCACACGCTTTAAGGGGCGGGCGCCATAGAGGGGATCAAAGCCCGCTTCTGCCAACCACTCCAACGCTTTATCATCCAGCTCCAGGGCAATCTTCCGTTCTGCAAGGCGGTTTTGTAAGTGCTGGAGCTGGATTTTAACAATCTGTGCCATGTTTGAACGGCTTAAGCGGTGGAAAATCAGGACTTCATCTAAGCGGTTTAGAAATTCCGGGCGGAAAGCCTGTCGGACAGCCATCATGACCTGATCACGCATGTGGGGGGTAAGATCCCCTTCGAGATGATCGACGAGGGCATCTGCGCCAAGGTTCGATGTTAGGATAATTAAGGTGTTCTTAAAATCAACCGTCCGGCCCTGTCCATCTGTTAAACGGCCATCATCAAGAACCTGTAAAAGAATGTTAAAGACATCCTTGTGGGCTTTTTCCACTTCATCAAAGAGGATCACTTGATAAGGCCGACGGCGAACGGCTTCGGTCAACTCTCCCCCTTGTTCATAACCAACGTAACCCGGGGGGGCCCCAATCAGCCGCGAGACGGCATGCTTTTCCATATATTCCGACATATCAATGCGAACCATGTTCGTTTCATCATCAAAGATGAAAGCGGCCAACGCTTTTGTTAATTCCGTCTTTCCAACGCCTGTGGGGCCTAGAAACAGAAAGGAACCCATGGGGCGGTTTGGGTCTTGCAAGCCTGCGCGGGAGCGCCGAACGGCATTTGAAATAGCCGTAATCGCCTCATCCTGACCAATGACCCGCTGTCGCAAAGCGTCTTCCATGCCCAATAGCTTATCTTTTTCTCCGGTGAGCATTTTTTCAACGGGGATCCCTGTCCATCGTTCTACAATGGCCGCGATGTCCTGATCTGTCACCTCTTCTTTCAGCGAACGTTGGGTTTGCTTAGATTCAATTTCTTGAAGTTTCGCCTCAAGATCGGGAATAAGGCCATATAATATTTGGCCGGCGCGGGCGAGGTCGCCTTTGCGCTGGGCCATTTCCAGTTCAGACCTCAAGGAGTCAAGCTGTTCCTTTAATTTTTGGGCCTTAGAAAGAACTTCTTTTTCTGCTCGCCAAACGGCGCTGAGGCTCATGGATTTTTCTTCCAAGTCAGCTAATTCTGACTCCAGTTTAAGGAGGCGTTCCTGAGAAGCCTTGTCACTTTCGCGTTTCAGGGCTTCCCGTTCAATCTTTAGCTGAATAATACGTCGGTCCAGCTCATCAATTTCTTCAGGCTTGGAATCAACAATCATGCGCAAACGGCTAGCTGCTTCATCCATAAGGTCGATGGCTTTATCGGGCAAGAAACGGTCGCTGATATACCGGTTGGACAAGGTGCATGCTGCAACAATGGCGCTATCGCTAATGCGAACGCCATGGTGCAGCTCATACTTTTCCTTTAATCCCCTCAGGATGGAGATAGAATCCTCAACGGTGGGCTCTGAAACAAAGACGGGCTGGAAACGCCGGGCGAGCGCCGCATCTTTTTCAATATGTTGACGATATTCATCAAGCGTCGTTGCGCCAAGGCAATGGAGTTCACCGCGGGCCAAAGCGGGTTTCAGCATGTTGCTGGCGTCCATGGCTCCATCGGCTTTTCCAGCGCCAATAAGCGTGTGAAGCTCATCTATGAAGAGAATAATGTCCCCTTGTGCATGGGTAATTTCACTTAAAACGGATTTTAGGCGTTCTTCAAACTCTCCACGGTATTTCGCTCCAGCGATGAGGGCGCCTAGATCAAGAGACATCAGTTGTGTTTCGCGTAAAGTTTCTGGGACATCACCATTTACGATGCGTTGCGCTAATCCTTCCACAATAGCGGTTTTTCCAACCCCAGGTTCCCCAATAAGGACGGGGTTGTTTTTGGTACGTCGTGACAAAACCTGAATGGTCCGGCGGATTTCTTCATCACGGCCAATCACAGGATCAATTTTTCCTTCTCGAGCAGCTTGTGTCAGATTCCGGGCATAGCGATTTAAAGCATCATACGTATCTTCTGCAGTAGCGCTGTCTGCTTTGCGGCCTTTTCGCAGAGCTTGAATAGCCTGACCAAGGGCAGTCGGCGTCACGCCTGCTTTTGAAAATAAGGTTTTTGTGGGTTCTACCATAGAAAGGGCCAAAAATAGAAACTCTACCGTTACAAAGCGGTCATTAGCTTTGTCAGCAGCCTTTTCAGCAGCTTCAAAGACTTGGGCGACTTCTGGGGCAAGATAGACCTGTCCAGCGCCACTGCCTGTGATTTTTGTCTGTTTATCGAGAGCTTCTTGAATGAGGGCCTGTAGATGAGAGCCTGCAGCACTTCCTTCTGCTTTACTTCCACCAGACGCTTGGTCTGACAATTGGCGGCACAAACCCTGCTCATCATCCAGCAAAACTTTTGCAATATGCTCTGGCGTTATCCGTTGATGCCCCTCTCTTAAAGCCAGCATTTGGGCTGATTGAATCATCCCTTGCGCCCTTTGGGTGTAGCGTTCATTGTTCATCATAATCATAACCTCTCTCAAGAATTTTACAGGGTAATATATTTATGCTCTTTTGAGGGAAATTGTTCAAGATTCAAGGTAAGGATTACTTAAAAATGATATAATTAAGAGGAGGAGAGGTACTTCATTTGATGGGGAGGTTAACTCCCTCCCTCATCTGGTTTATGCATCTTAGACTTGCAGTATTTGCCTCATTTTCCATAAGGAGCGGCAAACGTATGGTTCAGAAAAAACTAAGTATTTGTCTGTTGTGCTATTGCAAGCTCTTGCTCAATAGACATTTCAAAATCATTAGCAGCTATCAGAACTTCTTGTGGAGGGGGTGGCGCTTCTGAGCGTGGCATAACGAGAATATTTTCTTTATATTCGTTGTTAAGGCGCAAATAATGCTCAGCTTGTTGGAAATAGCTTTCTGCCTGAACGCGATCCCCAGTAACTAGGGCTTCTCTAGCTAGGGTCGTGTACTTTTCAACGGAGTTTTGAATATTGCTCCGAAGGTTTCCACGAAGGTTATCTCCTTGAGAGTTTTCAGATAAATTTGATTTTGTTGAATTAGACTGCTTTGACCGTGTAGTACGAGAGCGAGCACGTTTCATCATTATAATCTGTTTCATCTGAGTCCCCATTTAATTTATGTACCGTTGGAAATATTAAAATGAAGTGATGTCTTTGATTCTTATCAACTTCATATCTTAATATTTTTATTATAGACTGATTTTTTTATTTCTGCAACAACTTTCCGCATGCCTTTTATGCCCCCTTCACAGGCATCGTTTATATGCAAAAAACAAGGCATCGCTCATTTCCTGCAAGGTCTTTACTAGTTTGAAGGTGCAAATAGTGCGAAAAAAGCGCTCTAACATCATCTGATTGTCCCTTTCCCACCTCCAAAAAAATTTTTGTTTCACGGGTCGCAAGCCTGAGAATTTGTTCCGCCAGGTCGCGGTAGCATGTCAGACCATCTTCTCCACCATAGAGCGCCAATGCGGGGTCATAGGTTGAGACTTCCGGAGGTAAAGGGTCAAGGCGGCTGATATAGGGAGGGTTGCTGATAATAATGTCAAAACAGCCGGAAATGGCATTTCCCCACTGTCCAACGATAAATCTTGCCCGTTCCTCAACCCCTAATCGAACGGCATTTTCTTGTGCGATGTAACATGCGGCTTCGCTGGCGTCAATCCCGACCCCCCAGGCCTTTGGATACTCATGAAGCAAACTTAATAACAAACACCCGGTTCCGGTTCCAAGGTCAAGAATCCGTAAAGGACGCTCTTTGTTATGATAATGGGAAAGTACGGCTTCAATCAGCGTTTCGCTATCAGGGCGAGGATCTAGGGTGTCTCTTGTTACCCGAAAGGAGAGGCTCCAAAATTCCCGAAATTCTAGGATTTTAGATAAAGGTTCATGTTTTAAACGGCGCTCAAGAAGGGTGTTAAACAGGTTTTTTTCGTCTTCTTTAAAGGGACGGTCTTCATTAAAGTAGATATCTTCATAAGAGAGGCGAAGAACATGGGCGGCTAAAAGACGAGCCTCCCGTCGAGGGCTCTCGGCAATGGCGGCCAATTGTTGTTCGGCTTTATCTAGAATGGTTTTCAAGGATTTCATTTATTTTGATGGAATTCGGTATATCGTATAACAAAAAAGAGCGCGATCACGGCAAAGGTGGTAAAAACCGCCCCCCCATAAAAGGAGCCTACAATACCAAAAATATCAGCCAAATGCCCTGCGATAACATTTCCGATCATGGCTGAACCCCCAACGCAAAAGTAATAGAGAGCAAAAGCTGTTCCTCGTAAGTCTGCAGGAGCCTCTTCTGCAATGATGGCTGACAATAAACCTTGTGTCATTCCCATGTGGAGGCCAACGACCATCATACCGAGCAAGATCCCCCAACAAGTTACAGCACCAATCAAGATGAGGTTCCCAACGATTAAGACGCTCATTCCAACTAATAAGAGTTTTTTACGGTTAACTTTATCGGCTAGTTTTCCCATGGGATAAGCAACAAGTGCATGAACGAGTTCATAAGCAACAAACAGTAAAGGCAGCATAGCGATTTGCCACCCCACAGACTTTGCACGTAAGTTTAAAAAAGCTTCGCTAAATCGCGCCAGCATCAATATGCTTGTAACACCCAACAATAGCCAAAAACGGTAAGATAGGAATTTTATATCTTTAATGTTCCAGCTTAAGGCGCGTTTTGGAATCTCATGCTGGATTTTTGGTTGGCGAATAAAAAGAACCAGGATTGAGAGTGCGATAATCCCAGGGATCGTTGCTAACAGAAAAACCATTCGGTAGTTGTCATTTGTTGCGATCATTAAGACGGTAGCCAAAACAGATCCAAAAACAACACCCAAAGGGTACAATGTCTGGCGAATACCAAAGCTTCTTCCCTCAGACTTTTTGGTGGAAAGATCTGCAATTAAAGCATCTGTGGGTGAGGAGCGGATTCCCTTGCTTAAGCGGTCCAGGCATTTTGCAAAAAAGACTAAATTAAAGCTGGTGGCTGCTGCAAACATAAATTTAACCAGGATGGTAAAGAAACTTCCCACAGCAATCATCGGTTTACGCGTTCGGAAAACGTCGCTCAGAACACCGGATACGATTTTTGAGGCAAACATCATGGCGATAGCAACGCCTTCTAATATGCCAACTTTTGTATGAGACGCATGGAGAACTTCGGTTAAAAAAGTTGGCAACAAGCTTAAAACCATGATGGTCCCTGCACTCCAGAAAAAGCTCATCCATCCAATGGCCCATAAAGCCCTATCCTGAGAAAGAGGAAGGAGGACGAGCGGATCAAGCGCATGTTCTTTTTTATGATAGGCCGTTTGAGGCATCATTGTTCCTTCATGTTTTTTATACAGTTAAGCATACATAGTCTTATGTACCCTAACTTGCTTTTAAAAGGCAATCATCGTGAAATGGGCAAGAGGCCAAAGGTAGATT
>CAZXMD010000130.1:0-5515 GCA_964641635.1 uncultured Candidatus Finniella sp.
TAAGGCAGCTGGAAAATACGGCAAAGCTTGAGGGCATGAAACTGGCTGTGGGCTTACCTGATTTGCATCCCGGCAAAGGGTATCCCATCGGTGCCGCATTTATTTCCGAAGGTTGGATTTATCCGCACCTCGTGGGTAATGACATTGGTTGTGGTATGGGGTTTTGGAAGACAGACCTTAAAGCACAAAAGATCAAATTGGATAAATGGGTAGCCAAACTGGATGGTCTTGATGAGCCATGGGATGGCGATCCACAAGAATGGCTTTGTGCCCGACGGTTAGAGCCAACGGACTTCGATCCATCCCTCGGCACCATTGGTGGCGGAAATCATTTTGCTGAGCTACAAAAGATAGAAATTATTTGTGATGAAGAGTCCTTTGAAGCATTAGGCCTCAACAAGAAAAGCCTTTATCTGCTAGTACACTCTGGGTCGCGTGGTTTGGGGGAAAGCATCTTACGTGCGCATAGTGATGTTCATGATCATCATGGGCTCCATGAGACTACACTAGATACCCAACTGTATATGGATAAGCATGACCAGGCGGTGCGATGGGCTGAAGTCAATCGTGAGCTGATTGCCCATCGGTTTCTGTCCTGCTTGCATGCCGATGGTGAACGCATTCTGGATGTAAACCATAATACGGTCACAAAACAGAAAATAGGGGATGACTTTTATTGGCTCCATCGTAAGGGGGCAACACCTGCAACAGAAGGCATTGTCATTATTCCTGGTTCAAGAGGGCATTTTAGCTATCTTGTTGAACCTACAGGTTCACAGGAAAACAATGCCTATTCTCTGGCTCATGGTGCGGGTCGTAAATGGAAGCGCAACGATGCCAAAGGAAAGTTGGCGAAATACAGGGTTGATGATTTCATCAAAACATCCCTTGGCAGCAAAGTGATCTGTGAGGATAAAGATCTTATCTTTGAAGAGGCGCCTCAAGCTTATAAAAACATTGAAACGGTTGTTGGGGATTTGGTGGATGTAGGCTTGGTTAGGATCATTGCTATCCTACGCCCTGTCATTACTTACAAAACACGGAGGCATAAGTGATGGATAACCTTACACAGTGTTGGATACACATAACTTCGGGCCAGGGACCAGATGAATGTGCGCTTGCCGTTTTTAACCTGGCAAGACTTATCCTCAAAGAGGCTGTGCAGTTTAACTTGAAAGCCGAGCTGATCGAAGCAACACCTGGAAATAAACCTGACACTTATGCTTCGGCTCTCATTCGTGTGGGTGGAGATAATCTTGAAGTATTTATCAGCAGATGGAAGGGAGCCGTCCAGTGGATTTGTGAAAGCCCTTTTCGCCCTACCCATAAGCGTAAGAACTGGTTTGTGGGGGTCGATATTTTATCTCCTTCCCTTATCGGACAAACCCATGTGAATGAGCGTGATGTTGTCTTTGAAACAATGCGCGCATCAGGGCCAGGGGGACAGCATGTCAACACGACCGATAGTGCCGTGCGGGCCGCCCATATACCAACAGGTATGATCGCTGTTGCGCGTGAAGAACGGTCACAGCATATGAACAAGAAACTTGCTCTGGCTCGCTTGACTTCACAACTTGAAGAAAAAAATCGTGAGGTGATAGCGTCAAATATCCATGAAAAATGGTCGAAGCATAAACAATTGGAACGCGGAAACCCTGTGAGGGTGTTTGTCGGAAAAGAATTTAAAGAAAAGGTGATGGTATGAAATTAGCTGCATCTGTAACGCCAAAAGAATTGAGCGAATTATTACTGAACATCGCAACGGCTCGTCCGGTATTTGTTTGGGGGCCTCCAGGTATTGGAAAGTCTTCGCTTTTAGAAAAATTTGCTGAGGATGTCGGAATGCCTTGCGTGTCGCTTTTGGGGAGTCAACTCGCTCCCGAAGATTTAATTGGTGTCCCTCAAATTATAGACGGGAAAAGTCGTTTTTGTCCTCCCAACTTGATTGCACGAGACGAGCCTTATTGTTTATTTCTCGATGAGCTTAATGCTTGTTCCCATGAAGTGCAAAAAGCCTTTTATAGCCTTATTCTGGATAAACGGGTAGGAGAATACACAATGCCAAAAGGGTCAATTGTGATTGGAGCTGGAAACCGCGCTGAGGATAGCGCCATTGTGAAGCCCATGTCTTCTGCCTTGATTAACCGTATGTTTCATATTGAGTTAAGAGCTTCCCATCGGGATTGGTTAGAATGGGCAGAATGCTCAAGCATACACACCTGGGTTAAGGAATATATTCAAAATCGTCCTGATCATTTGCATCAGAAGCCCCCCAAGCATGAAGAACCATTTTCTTCCCCAAGGTCATGGCACATCTTAAGCGATGCCCTAAAGTCCTATAACGAAGAAATATCGGACGAAAATATTGGCTTACTGGCACACGGATGTATCTCTCCTGCCCATGCAGGACAATTCAAAGCATTTGTGAAGCAAATACGCAATAAGTATGGCTTGTCCAAAATTCTCAAAGGTGAAGCACGTTGGCCTGATAAGCCGGAGGACCGTGATGTGTTGTATTTCTTGGCACATAGTTTTCGGGCGCATCTTATCAAGGCATTGCCGGATGACGAAAATAAACTCTTGAATAACGATAAAGAGCTTATACATCAAGCGAAGAATCTCTTAAAAGATTTATCTTCTATCAGCTTGGAGATCGCCCAGATGGTTGTCGCAAGAGGAGACGATGGGGCAGTGCTACCGGATTGGTTTTTGATGCGTGTCATCCGTGACTTACCAAGGCTTGCAAGAATAGGAAAATAGATGCGTAAAAACAAAACAAAAATTAATTCTTCTGATGAAAAGTTTATGGCAGCAAAAAAAATAGTATATGAACATCCTATGTTTGCTCCGCTGATGAATGATGCTCGGATCGTACGTTACGAGGAACAAGACTATCCAAAGGATGGTTATGCCTATGTTACATCATGTGGTACGATTTATGTTCATCCCAAGCGTCATGCAGAAACGGAAGAATGGGTTTATGTGTTGGCACATTGCCTGCTTCATCTAGGATTTGAGCATTTCAAAGCACAACCAAGGCAAGATTTATGGAATATTGCTTGCGATGTCTACATCGCTAAATTTCTAGATGACTTTAAATTGGGTCAAAACCCAAAAGGTGGCAATTATATAATCCGAGATTTGTCCATCAGAACTGAAGAGCAGCTTTATGAAGACCTAGTGGAAAAAGGCGTTGATAAACGATTGCTTGATTTCGGCACAGGGAACCCAGGTGAAATTGATATGGTGTTTGAACGCAGTGGTAATTCGAAACTTTACAATCCGGATTGGCGCAAAAGGTTTGGCGTGGGCTTACGAAATGCTGTCGCCAGTGCCGTAAACGTAGCAGCTGGCAAGCAAAAAACGTTGGCGTCTGATACATATGCTAACTCCGATGCACAACGTGCCCGTAGCTGGTTTATGAGTTCTTATCCTCTGCTTGGCTCCCTGGCTGCTAGCTTTAAAATCATCGAAAACCCTGATCTTTGCCGACAAATGGATATATCGGTTGCCGCAGTTCATATAGAAATGAAAGAAATTTATATGAACCCGGCAGCGGGACTAACAGAGGAAGAATGTAAATTTGTGATCGCCCACGAGTTATTGCATGTGGGACTTCGGCACGATACACGCCGCCAAGGACGCGATGCCTATCTTTGGAATGTGGCCTGCGATTACGTAATAAATAGTTGGCTGATAGAAATGCAACTCGGTGAAATGCCGACCCAAGGATTATACGATCCCGCACTTAAAGGGGAATCAGCTGAATCAGTATATTATCTGATAACGACTGATTTGCGCAAAGTGCGCAAATTAGCTACTCTTCGAGGTATCGGAAAAGGTGATATATTGGAACCTTCTCTATCTGACTGGTGGGCGCAGGGTGAAGGCACTGATCTCGATAGTTTTTATCGTCGTTGCCTCATGCAAGGCTTAGAATATCACAATGAACAAGGCAGAGGATTATTGCCGGCTGGATTAGTAGAAGAGGTAAGAGCGTTGGCTCATCCGCCCCTCCCCTGGGATGTCGAATTAGCACAGTGGTTTGATGGCCATTTTGCGCCTCTGGAAAAAGTTCGCTCCTATGCTAAACCGAGCCGCAGACAATCTGGAAGTCCCGATATCCCGCGGCCAAAATATGTACCGCTTTGGGGAGCAGAAGAGAACCGTACTTTTGGAGTTCTTTTGGATACTTCCGGGTCTATGGATCGGAGTCTGCTTGCCAGAGCTCTTGGAGCCATTACCAGTTATAGCCTCTCCCGTGATGTAAGCCGAGTGCGTCTGGTGTTCTGTGATGCAGAGACCTATGATCAGGGCTATGTATTACCTGAAGAATTGTACGAGCGTGTGAAAATTAAGGGACGCGGCGGGACTCTGCTACAACCTGGAATTGACCTGCTTGAAAAAGTAGAAGACTTCCCCAAAGAGGGGCCAATCCTTATTATTACAGACGGAGGCTGTGACAAGTTAAGCATCAAGCGTGATCATGCTTTTCTTATTCCTTCTTACGCCAGGCTTCCTTTTGTTCCGAAGGGGAAGGTCTTTAATCTCAATTCAACATAAAGAAAAACAACAAGTGTCGAAGAGAATTCTTTATTTTGCGAAAAGACAGTAGAAAAGTTTATTTTTTCTTTAAGGCAAAATAACTGACCAAACATTTAAGATAAAATTTTCTTTATTTTCCTCAGAAGGGTTCTCTTGTGTTTCCTCTGACGGTTCACTTATTTTCAATTCTTCCCATGGAATTAACCCTTTGTGTGGGTCTTCAATAAATTCCTGCCAAATTTCTCCTAAAGATGAAGCCATCTTTATGTTGCATCCAAAGGGCAATTTCTCTTCTTTTACGTTTACCAGAGAAAAATTGAAATTGCCTGCCATCGCGTCATACCAAGTATAAAAAATCATTTTTAAACCAGGGTGATGTTGTTTTAAAAATTTTGATCTCGCATCTATGACTGCCCCATAAAACACCTTCAGGTTATCTTGTAAAAAATGCTCAAAGTCATTCGGCATGCTAAAACCCCACCAATTTTCTGTTGCTTCATTAACAGGATCATTAGCAGTGCTAACAGCAACAGGACTTTGAATCATTTCATGAAATTTCTGCTCATGAAAATAAACCTTAGCCCCTTCAGAAAGGTTTAAATCTTGTATTAATGGATGAATGTCTTGGTTCATAGTGTATTATTTATCATGATTTTTTATTCCTGGATAGCAGCATCACAGTTTGTCAGAATAGCCCTCAATTCCTTTGCTTACTCACTTTCCACTTTGGAAAGTATTCTTCATTTAATTTTTTTACGGAAATTATAGGGGATGAAATTGGCGCGTATTTTCAATGTTCATAGACGTTCAGAGAAATAAAGAGAACTAAAAAGAATGATAAGGATAAATAAGGATACTTATTTTTACAAAGTATTTTAGTATAATTTGCTGTTAATTTGTGATAAAATGGTTTCGATAAAAATGTAGAGCAACAGTAAAACACAATGAGGTATTTGATGCAAAAGTCATT
>CAZXMD010000131.1:0-5419 GCA_964641635.1 uncultured Candidatus Finniella sp.
GGTGTTAACGTCAGGTCCTGGGTAATCCCTTGTTCCGTAATGAGGGTTAAGGAGAGGTTTTTAGGACCATTCTCAAGCGTTGGCTTTAAAAAAATCTGCCCTGTCGTCTCATCATTCTGGCTTTCAAATGTCCCCTCGTCTCCAAAAAGTTGAGTAATGCGATCATTGCTGACCGCAATCCGGTTCATGGAGGTTCCGCAAATGGAAGCTTCGATGCGTTTGTTTTCGGATAGTTTTAACGTTTGGCTTGCCTGTTCCGGTGATACAGATGCTGCCAAGGGATGGAGCAGGGAATGCAGCAGGCAAAGGGTAAAGGACAATGTTATCCGTTTAAAGTTTCGTTGATAGGGTTGTCTCATGGGTTCATTCCTCCTTTGGTGTTCCATCCGGTTTAACAAGGGTAAAATCCTTGATCAGCAAACGGCCCGACTGGTTCTGAAACTGAAACCGGTAGGTTTCCCTGACCTGCGATATTTTCTTGTCGCCCACATAGCTCAAGAGTTCCCCGGTGATATCGACCCTTAACCGTTCCGGCGAAATCACAACATCGGAAGGCGCAAAACGGGTGCTCAAGTGGTTGGATTTGAGTTGCTTTTCATCCTCTAAAAGCTTGGCCTTAAAAGCCCCGTAGGATTCCGGAGCGACGTAGCGCAGGATGATTTCTCCCTGGTAGAGGACGGTCTTTTCCGTCACATCCAAAAGGAAATGGGCATAGTGCAAGGCCATCTCCTCAAGGTATTGGGGAGAAAACCGGTTGCCCTCGACCCAAAACCCCTGCGTAAGCTGAGGGGGCGTAATCACAACCCGCTCATGGCGGAAAAATAAACAAAGGCTTTGGATGGTATTAATTCCAAGCAGGATGGCGCAAAGTCCTGCAACCGCATTCCTTTGGAACTTTATGTCGCTTAGACGGTTCTGGTTTAAATGAAAATCCATAAGCGTTCCTTACCCGATATAGGTGCGAATGTAGGAAGGCGGTATGGCCGGATACCGTTTGGGAGAAGGAGGCAGGAACCAGTAGCAAACCGCCTGGAACTGGTCCTTGCCGAATTTCTCCCGATAGATTTTAAACAGGCGGTAATTGGTAAAGCTGATGACAGCCCCCAGGACCAGCTGGTTGAAGAACAACCCGAAGAAGAGAGGCATGAGAAACAGGCCAAGCTCTCCGGTTGTCCACACCAATATCTTTAAGGGGCTGTCCACATGGTTCAAGATGACGTGACGGGTAAAGTCGGACATGAAACAAACTCCTTAAATTAACGCCCCATCAGCCTTGATATAGAGATCGTAAAAGTGAATGCCTAAGCCCACGCCCGCTCCTGTTGCCAGGGGCATGATGCTTTGGTTGTAAACAGCCAGAAGGCATCCCCCCACAGCAGCGCCAATCTTGGGAACCCACATCCAGCCGCCAAAAATGGTTTCCTTCAGGTCTTTAATGGGGGCTTTAAGGTCCTCAACTGCCACTCCGAAAGTGGGGGCTATGAAGACACACCCCATCAAAAGCCCCGCCATAATTAAAGATGGGCCGTTCCGCTTAAAAAATCTTCTAAACCGATTGGCAGCTATCATGTGCTTTGTATTCATAATCTTTCCTTCCTTTACGAATGTGTTGGTTGATCGGGATTGATTGGTTCAAGGCTTTCGGAAAAGCTATCAGTTTCCCCTTGCTGTAAGGTTTGTAAGGGTAAGGGCACGTTCCCTTCATCTTCCACGTGGTCACGAGAATCCTGGTCGGGATCGAATTCTTTTAGTTTCCATACATACCAAACCAGGAAGGCGCCAATTATGCCCCAAAAGACCAGGCACACGGCCCCCAAATCTGTCAGTAGAAACTTACCCATGAGCTGTCTCCTTACTAAGATGGTTGTTCTTTACAAGGAAGCTGTTGAGCTTTCTAAAATCCCTGTCGTTGATCATTTCCATGGCTTTTTCTCCTTTCTCATTGATCAGGCGTTAAACTTGAAAAGGGGTCGAGCTTGTTAACTTCATGACCCAAATTTATATGGGCTTGTTTGAGTAAAAACACCCTGATGTACTGAAAGCGGGGAGACTCATTTTGAAAAGCTGTAATGTAAAACAGGGTTTTGCTCAACGTATGGGATAATCCCCATTCTTTACCCGCGGCTTCTGCGATCAGTGGGGAGGAACCTCTTCTGCAAGCGCCTCCCGTGAAGGCGGCATCATCAAAAATTGGCTCAACCGATGTTGCTTTCGGTAAATTTCCTTGTTCTGCGATGACCTTCTTGAACAGGTGCCATTCGGCCAATTGTAAGTCGTGCAGTTTTGAATCGGCCTGGGTAGAACACAGGAGATGTTTCACAACGCAAGACAGGTCATAGCAAAGTGACCATCGTTTTATGAAATCAATAAGCTGAAGGGGGTGTTTGTGAACACTGTGGTTTTTATTGATGATAAGGCGTAAATGGGTCATTCGTTGCTCCCTAAAGAAGAAACAAGCTTGAATTCGATGTCGTTAACGTTGGGATAGATGCTTTGAACGGCGCACCGGACTTCTGAGGAGAAGTAGCGTATAATGGAATCTTTGGTGAACTGTCCCTCTACCGAGAAGGTAGCTGTCGTTTCGGTCACTTCGCTTAAGGCAACTTTTGTAAACCAGCTTTTGTACTTTCCTTGCCCGATGAACCTGGCGATAATGACGGACATCTTTACCCACTGCGTCAGGTATTTGCTGCCGGGATGGGTCCGGACAAGTTCTTCTGCAAATTCTTCCCAAGGCAGGTTATCCGGTTGTTTATTGGAAGCTCCGGGCTTGTCATAATAAGCCCCTTCGAGAACCCGAAAGGCGTTATCGGGCACAGTCGCCCAATCAAGGGTTACTTTGAACCCATTGGAGTTTTGGCCCATCAAAAACCGTGTTTTGGTAATCAGGGTGCAGTAATTTTGCCAGGCGTCAATCTTTTCTGTCCGGGTTGTGTGATGAAGCACCTCTTCCAAAAACCGGTTCAGAAGAAGTTTGCGCTTTGGTGTGAGCGAGGCTTTTGATCCAGGGCTGAGTTTATCTTGAACAATCCGATTCCAAAGGGAGAGCAGTTCGGAACAAAGGTCCGCTTCCCGGGTTTGTTGATTTCCCCAACCCTCCGCTTCACTTAACCCCGAATCAACCCTGGATAAGAGGCGCTTTTCTGCCTTCCGGTTTGGGTTTTCCTGTTTAGAATAAAAACCTTCCTCCTCCTCTTCCATCCGCTCGGCACGTTGTGAAGGAGGAGTAAGAGGAGGAAGAGTATTCTCTGAAGTAATCTCTGGTGTATTCTCTGTATAATGAAATGTGGTCATTTTGTCCTCATCGATGAGGTCAAATTGTCCTTCTCGATGGGGACATTCTGTCCCTTTCGATAGGGTCAAGTTGTCCCTCTCGATATGGTCATGTTGACCATACGTGCAAAAGCCTTGTTTTTCCACAAGCTCTGGGACGTTCGATGTTTTATCGCCTTGATGGTGGGTATCTGTTAAAGGACGCGTTTTCGGATCCGGTGGGCATAGCCGATTTAAGAGGCCATAATCGACCGTGTAGTATTTGGTTTTCTTAAAACCGCGCGTTACAAAAGATATCAGAAGGCCCGTGTCTTCCAGGCTCGTAATCGTACGCTGAATGGTTTTCCTGCTCCAAAAAGCAAATTGCCGTTCCCATTGGGTAAAGGTGTTATGGACCCAATGTTTTCCCTCACGAAAGTTCTTATTAAGCTGGGGATTCAGCCAATAATGTACTTGCTGTAAAATGATCGCCTCGTTAAGCCCTATGGTTCTCGCAAGGGTAGGTAGAACTTGCAAGGGAGGTTCGTTGATAAGAAGGTTGGAGGTCATAGGCTGCCTCCCTTGTTATCGTCAAAATTGACGGCATCAAAATTAGCATGGTCATAAGTAGACGAAAGTGCAGATCCCTTCATTTTTGACTGAGAAGAGGAAATGAGTTTGCTTAGAGCCTGGTAATTGATGGTGTAGTACTTTGCCTTGCCGGAACCTCTTGTCTGGTGGAAGGTCAGCACCTCTCGCCGTTCTAAGGTTTTGAGAATGCGCCGAATAATTTTTTGGTCCCAGAACGGAAATTGGCGTTGCCATAATTTGGGGGTGTAGCGCACCCAAAAGTTGTCCTTAATGAGGTGCCTACTAAAGGGTAATTTTAGCCAATAATGAATCTGCTGAAGGACAATGGATTCATGGAAGCCCACCGTGTTTGCCAGTGTTGGTAAAACCTGTAAAGGTGGCTCGGAAATAAGGAGTTGAGATGTCATAATTTAACCTTTCTTGGAAGAAAATAACTTTGTGCTTTTTTTACGAGGAGCAGGAGCCGCAAGAACGTGAGCATGAGAAGGAGGCGTTGATGTACTTTTCTGCTCTTTGCTTTCTTCAAATTGTTCTATCGCTGGAAGCCGATAAAAAATCTCCCTGCCGATTTTGACATATTGAGGGCCACGGCCGCTCCATCGCCATTGGTCTAAGGTTTTGATTTTCAATTTCCATCGGGTAGCAAGAGATTCACGGGTTAACAGCGCGGTCTGCATAATATACCTCCTTGGTGCATTTGTGTACTATACGATATTTATACACAATTGTGTATTTAAATATAACTTGACTCATATGTCAATGGGTGTTCTTATGTCCATATAAACCTCTGTGGTTCTCGGAAACCTCCTCCAAAACACCGTGAAAATAGAGGCTGCTTATTAGAAAAACAAAATTTTACAAGGATATAAGAAAAAAGTGAGTACACCAGTAGCGCGACAAATTAGTGCCCGTATGAAAGCAAAAAACCTTTCAATAGGCACCCTTGAGAAAGAGGCTGGTCTTAACATTCATGCTGTCCGTAACATCTTAAGAGGGAAATCCAAAAAACCCAGCGCAGAATCACTTCAGGCAATTGCGGACGTTTTTGGCTGTACAGTTCGTGATCTCCTGGTAGAAGATCAGGAAATATTTCATGGAAATGTGTCTATTGAAGCAACAGAAGATCTTCTTAATAGTTTCTACAAATATCCCGAACTCTTGGCAGAGACTCTCAAAATGGTGAATGAGAAGATTAAACAAGGAAAGCAGAAGCTCACCATTCAGCAAGTTTTAAGTAGCATTCAGGAAATCTATCTTCATTCCCTCCAAAAAGACCCTAAAAAAGTTGATGAAAACTTTGCGGATTGGTTTATTGATCTTATGGAAGAGTAGGGAAGGCTTTATGACACGGTTCAGTGGCCACCCTACCAAACAATCACGCAAAACTCTATCCTATCGATTTATGCACCACAGCCCTTTCTCATCCATTCCATGAATTTTAAATACGTTCTTTGATCTATCAATACCTATGGCGGCTACTTTCATTTTTTGGTCTACTCTTTTTATTTTTTAAAGGCCAGCTTAATTTTAGCCGACCAGAGCAGCAGACTCCATTAAAGCCCCTTTGTGGCACTTG
>CAZXMD010000132.1:0-5358 GCA_964641635.1 uncultured Candidatus Finniella sp.
TTTATCTAACAATGGGGAACAGTGGCTTACCGTTCCTATAAAAAAACCTCACTTAAAAGATTTAATAAGGGATGTTGATATTTTTAAAAGTGAACAAATAAATAACTTGCACAAAACAGTAAAAGGATTTTACAATAAATCCGCTCACTATAAAGACATACCTGAAATATTGTTTATATTAGAAAACATCAGAAATTACACAAAGTTAATTGATGTAAATTGTGATTTTTTGAAAATTCTTATTAGCAAGTGGTTTCCACACAAACAAATAGAGCTTTCTTCTAAATTTAACTTAGAATACACAGGAGAGGAAAGAATTATTAATCTCATAAAATCCGTTGGAGGAACTCAATATTTTTCAGGAAGTGGGGCAAAAAATTACCAAAATGAAGATTCATTTTCTCGCAGAAATATAGACCTTGTTTACATGAATTATCCAAACTTCGGCTATCAATCACCTTATCAAAATAATATACCTAGACCTTCTATTTTAGATTATTTGATGTGTGAAGGATACAAGAATCCATTTATCTAGCTCTATGAAGAAACACACCCAAAACGTAATAAAATTGATTTTCGATACACTCGCTATTTTTTTTATATTCCCCGCATGTTTGATTGCTAATTTCTATTCGAAAACAAAGAAAAAACGTGTTTTTATTGGGCTCATGGCCAATAATAATCTTGTTTATGTTGCAAATGCCTTAAGACAACATGGCTATCAGGTTCAATACATACCTTGGATTATACCTGCTCACGAAAAAAATATTATAAAATATGACTTAGATATTCAACGCCTGTTTCCAAAAATATACAAAAATTTCTTCGGACAACAGCTTTTAATATATTGTTTTTTTATATGGTCTTTGTTCAATTTTGATATTTATTTAATGCCTTTTAGAAATAGACTTCTAGATCGAACTACCTACTTGAAATGGTTTGAATTCCAACTATTACACTTTGCCAATAAGATTGTTATTCTCAACCCCTACGGCGGCGATATTCATAACCCAAAGGTATGGGAAAATTCCAAAGATAAAACTCAGAAATTAATATTAGAAGCCTGGGCTGCGGACCCCTATTACTCAAAAGTTAAAAGTGAAGATGTTGAACGTAACAACAGATATTGTGAAAATCATGCTGATAAAATAGTTGCTTCTGTGGAATATTCCGACTATTTAAGTCGCAACAATGTTGTGTATTTACATATGCGTTGTGCAGATGCACAAAAACATCCAATTTTACCTGCCAAAAAAAACACCGGCTTCAAAATCTTTCATGCGACAAATCATGCTCACTTAAAAGGTGTGTCTTTTTTGGAAGAGGCGGTAAATAAAATCAATAAAAATGGACAGAGTTGTTCATTAGTTATTTTAAAAAACACTCATAACACCAAAGTAATGAGTGAAATGAAGGAAGCTGATATTGTTTTTGATCAGTTGTTAGCTGGCGCTTACGGACGGCTTGCGATTGAAGCTATGAGTTTAGGCAAACCCGTGATTTGTTATCTAAGGAGCGATCTAAAAGCGCTGCACGAACCTTGGAACGAGTGTCCTATCATCCATGCAACCACTGAGAATATTAAGGATAAGATTATGGACTTAATGAAAATGTCTGTTGAAAACCGCGCAAAAATAGGCCAAAAATCGTTGGAATATGTTAAAAAATATCACTCTCCCGAGTACGTAGGTAGAATTCTCGATGAAATTATTCAAAAGGTTTTAAAAATATGACCCAAATAGATAAAGCCGGAACTTCTTATTGGGATGAAAATTGGTCTAAAGTTAAGTTTCCAAAACCCTTTAACCATACGGATCTCAGCCTTGATAATTATGTTAACTTAGAGCTTCATAAATATTTTCAAAAAGTTCTAGGCAATAAGAAGGGCTTCAGTGTTTTGGAAATTGGATGCGCAAATTCTACATGGCCCATTTATTTTCATCAGTATTTTGATGCTAAAGTCTATGGTTTGGATTATTCGGAAATTGGGTGCGAAAAGAGCCGTTCTCTTTTAGAGCATTATAAAATTCCAGGAGAAGTTTACTGCGCAGATTTATTTTCTCCTCCCCCCGAACTTCTCGGTAAATTTGATCTTGTTGTTTCTTTTGGTGTTGTAGAGCATTTTGAAAATACTGCTGATTGCTTGAAATCTTGTGCAGCTCTTGTAAAACCAGGAGGACTTTTACTAACACTTATTCCCAATATGCCAAGCATGATTGGTCTCATCCAAAAATTTGTTGACCGTGAGATTTATGATATTCACATGCCAATAACTAAGAAAAAGTTCATCAACGCCCATAAGGAAGCAGGGCTCCCCTTAAAAGAATGCGATTATTTTTTGTCTATTAGCTTAAGCGTTGTAAATTATGGATCTTTTTCCAAAAATCCTTTGAACAAATACCTTCGTCATGCCTTGTCCGCATCTTCAAAAATCTTTTGGATATTAGAGCGATATGGTCTTAAGATACCTAAGAATCAGATTACATCACCTTATTTAATTGCACTCTGTGAACTTTCATAGTGTCTAGAGGACTAAAAAAATGAACCCAAATCAAACCAGCGGGTACTCCCGGGCTTTGAAGACCTGATAATGCCACCATTCGTTCTGAAAAAAATCCCAGCCAGCACTCATCATAATACCCAGCAATAAATATCGGTTTGCAGCAACTCGTGGAGATATATTTTCAGCTCCATGATGGGATTGGAGTGTAAGGTCATCAAAGGGGGTGCCCATATCAAGTTCCTGACCATCTCCATCAACCAACGTTAAGTCAATAGCAACGCCGCGGGTGTGATGAGAGCCTTTCTCGGGTGGTGTAATATAATCAGGATTTGGACAAGAAGCCCATAAAGCTTCTTGGACAGCGCGGGGGCGATAAGCATCAAAAATCTTGATTTTCAAACCTTGCTCCTGGGCGAGCAAAATAGATTTTTTGAGCAAAATTAGAGCCTCTGAATGAATAAAACATCGGTTATCGTGATAGATCCGGGCGCCTGTTATGTTGTTTTCTGTTGCATAACGCAAATCAAGGAGAATATTATGGGAAGCTTGCGTAATTTCAACCAGAGAACTATGGGGAGGGTTCACGTTTTTATCATGATCCTGCAAAGGTTGCGCATGGGTCTGTGGCATCGTATTCCTCCTTTTGAAAAAGAATATTGAAAATACTTTAATGATTACATTAATGGAACCCTCCTATCAATCCGTAAATATCCTTGCGTTTGATACTTCGGAAGATATGGCCTCTGTGGCCTTATGGGCCAATGAAAAAATGCAAGGCACATCCCTTCCCTTTGGGACAGGCAGCCATAGTCAAGCCGCTCGGCTTTTTTCAGTGATGCAAGAGCTTTTAAGCACCGCAAACATCACCTTTCAAGATCTTGATGTGATCGCGACGCCCACAGGCCCTGGGTCTTTTACAGGCATCCGGGTAGGATTGGCGACAGCTCAAGGGTTAATATTATCAACCAAGGCCACAAGCTTTGCCCCAACAACTCTCCAAAACTATGCGTTTGGCGCGTGGAAAGAAAAAGCAGAGACTGAGGACATCGATTCTTTCTTGGTTACTTTAACAACAAAGAGAGATAGCTTTTACACGCAGACTTTTGATAATAAACTTGAAGCTCTTCTTCCGGCTTCCATTAACACCCAAGATGAAATCAAAAACAGGCTTGCGACCAATTTACGCATGTCCCGTGTGGAGCAACTTTCCCTTTTAAGTTCAGAATGCCTCATCCATTTATATTTTCACCTTATAAAAGCAGGGCAAGATCTTCCCACTATTTTTCGCCCCCTCTACGTACACGATCCGGAATTTATAAAGCAAAAGCCATGGTCTCTCTAGTTCCTTTAACGACCCGTGACGGAGTCATTTTAGAGCGTATTCATGCAACCTGCTTCCCAGATGCCTGGAATCAAGCAACTTTTGATCATTTATTAAAGGAAAGTTCAACTTGCGGGTGGATGGCAACCTCTCTTACGGAAGGCCCAATCGGGTTTATTCTGACCCGCGTCCTGGATCAGGAAGCTGAAATTCTAACCTTCTCTATTGCCCCCCCTTTTCAAAAAAGGGGGATAGGTCGTTGTTTATTAAATGAATTATTGATATTTTTGGCGTCTGTAAATTGTGAAAAAATTTTTTTAGAAGTTGCCGTTGATAACAAGACCGCAATTGCTCTTTATACTTCCCTGGGCTTTGCAGCCGTTGGGACACGTTTAAACTACTATAAACGGGCGGATCAATCATTTGTTTCAGCTACTGTTATGTCTTATGTCCAGGGCTCTTATAGATAAGCACAACCAATTCAGCTTGTGGCGCCTTGCATTGCTCCACTATACGCTCAACGCCCGTTGACGTTAATCTAACGCCACTCTGGTTCTCTAATTAGCTCTCTATCGGCTTCCAATTCTCTAGCATTTTCCTCATAGTTTAAAAAGTTGCCCTTCAATAATTTTGCATATATACGGGTAAGCCTTTATTCTTCTTAATCCCTCTCCATTTTAAAAAAATTAGCATTATGAAAAAAAAGACTTGTTCTTTTTCTCTATTAGATTTATAAAATCAAGGACTGAAATATAATAAATAGAGGAATTACTAACGATGTCAGAACAACCACTTCGCCTTGAACTATTAAGTTTAACTGCTGAAATTGTATCAGCACATACCTCCAACAATACTGTTGGTATGGGAGATTTGCCCAATGTTATTCAGCAAATCTTTATAACCCTTTCCAATTTGAGCACAGATGGCGTACAAGGTGGTCTTACAACACGACCGAAGCCAGCCGTTGCTATTAATAAATCTATTACAGATGAATATATTGTTTGCTTGGAAGATGGCAAAAAGCTGCAAATGCTGAAGCGCCATTTGAAAACTGTTTATAATTTAACGGTTGAGCAATATCGCGAACGCTGGGGGCTACCATCAGACTATCCTGTAGTTGCCCCAAACTATGCAAAGCGCCGCAGTGAAATTGCAAAATCTAGTGGTTTGGGAATGTCTCGTCACCGCCGCAAGAAACTTAAAGTTGTTGACAGCGTAGAGAACATCTCACAAGTCGCATAACACCGATTTTAGATACCGGCACTCAAGGGGTTTTAGGAAAATACATGAATATATGTACTGGTTCCTGCCCCTTAGCCTTATCTCTAGTCTTGCTCTTTCTCTCATAACCCTGAACTTTGGCACCTGATGTCTCTTCAAATTTCTTCAAAAAAAAAGCTCTATATAAAAACTTACGGTTGCCAGATGAATGTCTACGACTCTGAACGGATGGCTGACATTTTACTTCCCCTTGGGTATGTGCCAACCGAAAGTCCTGATGAAGCAGATATGGTCATTTTGAACACTTGTCATA
>CAZXMD010000133.1:0-5313 GCA_964641635.1 uncultured Candidatus Finniella sp.
TTTGGGACATCATTACTCCCTATTATATCAAAGATAATAGAGGGATATGTTTCCTTAAAACGCGCTAAATCCCCTAATAAAAGAGAAGCCAAAGAATTTTCACCTCCGTAAACCCGGAGTCTTCCTGATGGCTCCTCATCCTTCACGCTGAGGAAATTTTCGAGCTGCTTAATGTTATCAAAAATACCTTCGGCATACTCAAGAACCCTTTCACCTTCAGCGGTCAATGACATGGTGCGCGTTGTTCGGGCAAAAAGCGAAAAACCAAGAGACTTTTCAAGCGTTGAAATATTTCGGCTAACGCTTCCCTGAGTTATATTCAAGGATTTCGAGGCTTTTGAAAAACTGAGCGTTGAGCAAACCTCATAAAATATCCTTAGTTTTTCTATATCTATGGAGATATGCATCCTATTTCCGTTTTGTAGATAAAATAAATTCAGCTACCTTATTAAGCTCCAACATCAAGGAGCAGTGTTATGGGGATCATCATATCTGAAATAGCAAGAAAGTGCATCGTAGATTCCGATCTTTACCCGCTTTTAAGAAACTTTAAGCCCAACTTCACCGAAGTTATTAACACAAATCCGATTCTAAAGAAATTCGGCGCTTACCCTGATGCGGATCATAAGAACTTGAAGACCAAATTTGCTCAGCACATGAGTAAAATTTCGGTTACAAAACTTTCTGAATCTAATATCCTTTTTACAGCGGGATGTACGGAGGGAATTGATCTCCTGGTCAGGACTTTCTGTGAGCCGTCAATTGATGCTATTTCTGTGTTGACTCCTGCAATTCCTCTTTTTGAAGATATAGCGAAAAAAAATAATGTAGGCGTCACTCGTGTTTTTCTGGAAGGGGGAGATTTCAACATAATACCGGATCAAAGACCTATCTCCTCAAAAATTACGTTTGTTTGCAATCCTAATAATCCTGTAGGAAGTGTCATCTCGAAGAAGGAATTGGAACGATTGTTACAGGGCTCAAAAGCGATTGTGGCGGTTGACGAGACCTACATCGACTTTTCTGAGGAAGACTCTTCGGTTTCACTGATTGACCGATATAAAAACTTGGTCGTCCTAAGAAGTTTTTCAAAATCTTGGGGGTTGGCAGGCCTTCGTGCAGGTTCAATCATTGCTCATAAGGAGGTCATCGATTTGGTGAGGAGGGCTCAGCTACCCTTTAGTGTCAGTACACCTGCACTTGAAGGGATTGAATATTCATTGAAAGAAATTAACGAAATTAATGAGGCGCTTATAAAGATAAAAGAAGAGAGGACCAGAGTATATGATGCTTTAAAAAATATAGATTCTATTGAAAGAGTATTCCAATCTTTTACAAATTTTATTTTACTGAAGATTCAAAGGAGAGATGATTTCCTAAAAATTATTTCTGATAAAAACAGATTTTATATATCTGATATGAGTGTTCATCTCGCTCATTCCATTCGATTTTCAATATACGACAGAAATCATAATGATTCATTTCTAAATTCAATAAAATCAATGAATTCAAGTGGATAGAAAATGGTGGGCATTTTTCATCATTTATGCTTGACGCCGATATGAGTCATCGCTATAGGTAATAATATAAAATTTTAAATTGGGGCGCGTCTTGGTGAGTGGGCTACATCTAAAAGAATATTCGAACGCCGATTTAGAAATTCCTTCTGTGAAAATAATTTGCAGAGACTCAATTCCTGAGATTAATAGAATTTTTGAAAAGGGCGAGGAGCGCAATCTAGGGATTGTTAAAAATCTTCGTTCAATCAAGGAAATAAATCAATTTATCCCTGCTTCTGGAAGGTTTTCGCCGAGTTGGGTTCATCTCGATAAAGATGAACGTCTGGAGGTCCATACGCATCCAATCGACTCCTTTTATATTATCACTGAGGGCGAAGGCGTTGTATTGGGCGATTTAGAAGGTGAAATCGTAAAAGCAGGCGACGTTATTCTCATTCCTCGTCATTGTAAGCATGGTTTTATTGGTGGGGGTTCCGAAGGTTATTGGGGGCTTTCAATTCAATTTGAGCGAGGACTGTACGAAAAACCAGAAGAACCCTTGGTTTCTTTTGATCGTTATGCTGAAAACAAGAAACTAAAAGGAATTCGCCTTTCCAATGATGTTTTCTTGCAGCGCTTCAAGAAAAATAAGATTTTTAAGCTCCTCTCATCAGGTATAACCAACCCCAGCAAGTCTTCTGTTTTTTTGGACTATATGCAAGTATTGTCCGATCACTTTCAGAGAATGATGTTATTAAGAAGTGCGATCTCTGAGGACATGCAATATACCAAAGTTTTTTGGGAACATCTGGTAGAAGAATTTGGTCATAACGAAAAGCTAAGAGAGAGTCGATCCGGGTACCAAGTTCGATTTGATCCTGTTTTTGATGCGCTCTGTGTTTGGTTTACCAACAAGATGAATTCATTAGATAATATCGAAAAGTTCTTCCTTGTTCATTGCGTAATCGAAGCGGCAGCGGCAGAGTTTTATAAAACTGCCTATCCACTTTTTTCTGCGACGATGATTCATCATTTTGAAGAACATATGGAGCTTGACCAGAAGCACGCATCAGATGATTGGAGTTTTCTTTCGGACTTGGGAGAGAAAGCAATTCAAAACATAATGACCCTGCAACGAGAGTCTTGGGGGGTTATAGAAGCTCAATATGCAAGGCTTGCTGAGCTCGTTGAAGGTCAAGAATGATGAGGGCGGTTAGAGCCATTAACATAGCTCTTTTACTGGGGGTTGGTTTTTTGTCGGTTCCTGCCCTCAAAGCCAAGGACGGCAAAGATCATAATATTAGTTCTAAACTAATAGAGGCGAGGCTAAGAAAAGTCATGGAAAGTCCAGAAAAGAAAAATCTTTTGATGATCGAGCCATGCCTCTCTTCGCATTTATTGATTCTTAAGGCAAAAGAGAAGGGATACAACTCGATTGTTCTCTCTGCAAATTCAGACCAACGTTCATTAAATGAAAATGCCTTAGGAGCATCTACCTCCTTCTTCCAAATCGATACGAATAATGATGAGCAAGTTTTGCAGCTTGTAGATCAAATATCGAAAAACGTGAGAATTGACGCTGTTACTCCCGGCTCTGAATATTATGTTCCGTTAACAGCTAAAGTAAGCGAGCGCCTTGGGAGGCTTGGGTTGTCCCCAGAAGCGGCCCTTAGGGCTCGACGAAAAGATTTGATGAGAGATGCTTTATCTCAAAATAATGTGCTGATCCCGGCTTACAAGAAGGTAAAAAATCTAACGGAGCTTCAAGAAGCTGTCGGAGAAATTGGTTTCCCATGTGTGATAAAGCCGGTCGATTTTGCCGGTTCTGTGAATGTTAAGAAAGTCACAAATATTCAAGAAGCTGAAAATGCTTTTCAGGCCGTTGTTAATCATCAAGGCGTAGATGAGTCTTGGGGTGGTAGACCTATTCAAAAGAGCGCTCTTGTTGAAGAATACATCAAAGGAAAAGAGTATAGCGTTGAAGGGTTCTCAAAAAACAAAGAAGTGCACATTGCAAGTGTGACTGAAAAGATAAAATCTTCTGAAGTTGATTTTGTTGAAATTGGACATATTGTAAGATCAAAAATTGATGAACACCTACATCAAGAACTTCAACAATACATTGAAAAAGTTGTTTCAGCTCTAGACCTTAGGTATGGACCCTTCCATGCTGAAGTGAGAATGTCTGATCGAGGGCCTGTTCTTATGGAAATCGCAATGCGTTTAGCCGGAGATTACATCCCTAAACTGATCGAATATGCGACAGGTGTAGACTATTATGAAAATACCATCAGGCTGCTTCTTGGAGAGAAGCTCTTGTTAGATAAAACAAGAGACCTTAATGCGGCAATAACGTTTTTTTATAATCCAAACGTTAAAACGATCTCCTCAAACGACTATCTTCTCTCTCTGACACAAAAGCCGAATGTAAGGGAAGTAAAACCCTATTATAAGGTTGGCGACACCGTGCCGGAGTTTCCTATGGAAAAGCACAAGCTTGGGTATGCAATAGTCGTTCATGAAGATGTCAATGAGCTTAAAAACATAGTTAACGAGCTGGAAAAGAAAGCGATTTTTTAGAGAAAAATTATTTATAAAAATTAGGCGCCCGTACGTCGTGTGGAAACAAAATACGGGCACCGCAGAGCAACAAAATGGAGTACATAATGTTGAACAATCAACGATTAGCATTTTATGCTAAGATTTTAAACAAATTTCCTGCCAAAAGCCCTGTCATTTTTAAGGCCCCTGTATTCTCTTTTTGCATGGGAGGGTTCCCCCATAAATTTTTCAACGATTCCCCTCCCTCTTTTTCAGGAAAAAGAATCTCCTGTTTCGGAGAGAACTCATGATGACTGGGGCCACAAATACGACAAGCGTAGAGATTGCGCATATGCACTTAACTGGAAACATCATCCCGATCCAGTGGTTCCAGCATATTTGTTACGAAAACGGCAAGCCTGACACGAACGCCATTTTGCTGTTGTCCGACATCGTGTATTGGTATCGGCCTCGGATTGTTCGGGATGAGCAGACGGGACATGTCCTCGGTTATCAAAAGAAGTTCAAGGCCGACCTTCTTCAAAAGAGCTATCAGGATTACGAAACCCTTTTCGGTTTGACGAAGAAGCAGATTCGGGATGCTTTTATCCGTCTTGAGGACCTCGGGATCATCAAACGGGTTTTTCGGACCATCGATACGGACTTCGGACCTCGATATAACGTCATGTTTATCGACCTCAATCCTTCAAAAGTGGCGGAATTGAGCCTCAAGTTACCCCCTCATAACATAGAAGTTACCACCCCCTTACTTCTAAGTTAGGGGGTAGTGACATAGAAGTTATGACATATACAGAGACTACACCAAAGACTACGACAAAGATTCTCTCTTCTCCCCCAGCCCCTCAGAGCGGGGATGATTTTCAAAGGGATGGTGAGGGTGAGATGAGAAAATTTGATGGAGACTTTGAGGAAGGCGTTTCCGACGTTTCTTCCTTAGAGCCCACGCAGGAACAGGGCAGGGGAGGGAAAACTCCTGCACAAGCCGCTCGGATCTCAATGCCTGTCCTTCGAGCCTCCGACCTTATTCCCGCTCCGACCTGCGTGAAGCCTGAGACGCGCTTTGAAGACACCCCTGAATCCATCATGCTAACTCTCTGGAACACGATCGTCCAGAAGGAGCTTGCGGGGGGAGAGGAGGGCATGCGTCCTTCGGTACGGTTGACGCTTGACCGCATCTCTGCGCTGAAGAAAATCTACCAAGACTTGTGCGACGGAGACCTGTCTCTTTGGGAGAAGGCTTGCCGCACGATTG
>CAZXMD010000134.1:0-5295 GCA_964641635.1 uncultured Candidatus Finniella sp.
GCGGATATTCGAGAAAATAAGCATAGGGAGTGTTGTGGCGCCAGGCCCGGATAGAAAGCTCGCAATGACGACGTCATCTAGAGAGAGTGCAAAAGCCAGCAGCCATCCCGCCACCAAAGAAGGTAAAATGAGCGGCAGGACAATGACAAGAAATACTTTTACGGGACGCGCCCCTAAATCTAGTGCAGCTTCTTCAATTGACCGATCAAAGTTCTGCAATCGTGCTTGAATGACTAAGGATACGTAGGCCATGGCGAGCGTAATATGGGCAATGGTAATGGTAAGGATGCCCCGATAAGCGGGCCACCCAATTAATTGTTCAAACGTCACAAACATCATAAGAACAGCTAATCCTGTAATGACATCTGGCATGACTAAGGGGGCGGAGATCAATCCACCAAACAAGGTTCGGCCTCGGAACCTGGAAAAACGCACCATAACAACAGCGGCTAACGTTCCTAGAATGGTAGAAATTGTAGCGGCCATGGCGGCAATTTTAAAGCTTGCGAAAACAGCTTCAATCAACCCCTCATTGCTCAATAATGTCGTATACCATTTGGTTGAAAACCGACTCCATACCGTCACCAAACGTGATTCATTAAAGGAAAATACGATAATGGTTAAGATGGGGAGATAGAGAAATGTGTAGCCAAAAATTAAGGTGGCAACGCTTGTTTTGGATAGGCGGCGCATCTATTCTCCCTCTATTCTTCGTTGCTTCGGTATTGGAAGCGTTGGAAAATCATAAAAGGAATAACAAAAATAGCCAGCATGGCTACCGCAAGCGCACAAGCCAATGGCCAATTCTGGTTATTGAAGAATTCAGACCACAGCACACGCCCAATCATTAGTGTTTCAGGTGCGCCTAAGAGTTCTGGGATGACAAATTCTCCAACAGCTGGCACAAAGACCAAGATGCTGCCAGCGATGATGGCTGGGAAAGACAAGGGAACAGTCACTTTCCAGAAGGCTCGCCAAGGCCGACATCCAAGATCATACGCGGCTTCAAGATAAGCAGGATCAATTTTATCGAGTACGGAGTAAATAGGTAAAATCATGAAAGGTAGATAGCAATAAACAATACCAATGGTTACTGCAAAGGCATTATATAAAAGAGGTAAAGGCTCATTGATAACGCCGAGTGCTATAAGAAGGGTGTTGATCACGCCTTGTGTGCTTAACAAGCCTATCCAGGCATATACACGCACCAAAAAGGATGTGAAGAATGGCAAAATAATCAATAACAGCAATAGGGGTCGCCAGTGAGCAGGCGATTGGACGATCGCATAAGCCATTGGGTAGCCAATAAATAAGCAGGATAAAGTGGCGATAAAAGCAATTTTAAGGGATCCCATAAAGGCTGATGCATAAAAAGGGTCTACTAACAACGTCGTGTAGGCAGCCAAATTAAGGCGCAACTGCAAAACCTGTTCAGCCGGCCATTGGAAGAGAGGTTGAAAAGGCGGAATAGCTAATACGCCTTGGGATAAACTGATTTTTACAATGATAAGAAAAGGGATGAGGGAAAATATTCCGAGCCATAAGTAAGGCGCGGCAATGACCAGGCGTTTTTCCCGTGTGAACCATCCCCAAAAAAGGTTACGAAAGATTGAAAGGTTCGTTCGAGTTGTCATGATGTCAAAACGACCCCATTTTCCGCGCGCCACTATAAATAAATTTCATCTTCCCATTGGACATCCCGTTCAGATAGACGCAAGAGGTTTGGCAAGGTAGCTTGAATAACTTTGCTAGAAGGAAGTTCGACATAGTAGATGGAGATATCCCCCAAATAAGCAATATCTCGGACGATTCCCTTGGTGCAATTTCGCGTTTCAGAAGGTTGTTTTATTGAGATCATGACCTTTTCAGGCCGAACGGCAACGGCAACTTGAGCCCCAACAGGAACAGCAGCAGAATGGGTGACATAAAGTTGGCAACCGGCTGCCTCAGACTCAACCAAGACATGGTCGGGTTCATCTTCAACCACAACGCCTTCGAAGATATTAATGGTGCCAATAAATTCTGCAACAACCCGGGAGTTCGGGAATTCATAGACATCATGTGGAGCGCCTATCTGACGAATGCGCCCCTCTTCCATAACACCGATACGGCTTGACATTGTCATGGCTTCTTCCTGATCGTGGGTAACCATGATAAAGGTAATGCCAACGCGTTCTTGAATGTTGACCAACTCAAATTGTGTTTGTTCCCGCAAACGTTTATCAAGGGCCGCTAGGGGTTCATCTAACAGCAAGAGCTTTGGTTGCTTTACCAGGCTTCGTACCAGCGCAACCCGTTGACATTGTCCGCCGGAAAGTTGATGGGGTTTACGCATTGCAAAAGAACTCATTTGAACAAGGTCGAGGCCTTCCATCACCCGTTCGCGAATTATGTGTGCAGGTAGACGTTCTTGCTTCAGTCCAAAAGCTATATTCTGAGCCACCGTCATGTGAGGAAAAAGCGCATAGGATTGAAACATCATATTAACGGGACGTTCATAGGCTGGAACATCCGTTACATCAATGCCATCAATAAAAAGTCGGCCTGTTGTGGGTTTTTCAAAACCAGCCAGCAGCCGTAGCAATGTGGTTTTGCCACATCCGGACCCACCCAGAAGGGAGAATAGTTCTCCCTGGTAAATAGATAAGGAAACATTTCTGACAGCAACAGTGGACCCAAAGCTCTTGGTGACATTCTCAAGGGTGATATATGGCTTTGCCTTTGGATCTTGCCATGGCTCAAGCTGGCGGCGGGATTGAGTGCGCGGCGGCATATCAGGCGCCAAGGATCAGGTGAAAGAGATGAGAATGTGATCTTTTCCGATCTCTAGGTTCTTTATTTTTTATAAACGTCAATTCCTGTCTCCTTTACTACTTCGTCATCCCCCGGTCTGTTTTGCTTGAAACCAGGATCGGGTTCGTATCTCTTCATACCTAGGGTTTTGAATTTTATCAAGCTTTAACCTTTTACGTACCTCAGGGCGTGGATAAAGGGTTTCATTGTTGCGAAGCTCATCTATTATAAAAGGTTTAGCGCCTTTATTGGCAATGGGAAATTTCATTTCATTTGTGATGGCTGCCGACACGTCTGGTCGTAAAAGAAAGTCGATAAATGCGTACGCATTTTGTGGATGAGGAGCGTCTTTTGGTATGCATATTGCATCAATCCAGAGCGTTCCTCCTTCTTCGGGGACAACATAGCGGATTGTCGTTTTTCGTTTTGATTCTTTGGCTTGTTCCTGGGCAACCTGTACATCTCCTGACCAGGCCTGAGCAAGGCAAATTTCACCGGATACAAGCTCACTTCCGAACCGCTGTCCTAAGAATCGGGAAATAAAGGGACGTATCTTTAAAAGCTGCTGTTGTGCTGTCTCTAGGTCGTTTAAATCTGAACTTTGAGGATCTATGCCTAAAAAGGCCATAATGGGGGGGTATACATCAACAGCTTCTTCTAGAAGAGTAACGCCGCAAGACTTGAATTTAGAAACGATGCTTGGGTCAAAAAGCATTCGATAACTGTTAACAGGAGCATCCGGCATACGAGCAAGGATAACTTCTTCCACATAAGCAAAACCGAATGTTCCCCAGAAAAAGGGAATGCTATAAGCTAAGTCAGGATCAACGGTCTGCATACAAACAGCGATATCAGGATCCAGATGATGAAGATTCTGGAGTTTAGACTTATCTAATTTTTGGAAAGCTCCGGCTCGAATCTGGCGTTCAATATAGGGGGAAGCTGACGGAAAAACGATATCATATCCGGACCTTCCCGCTAGAAGTTTGGCTTCTAGTATCTCATTATTATCGTAAAGGTCATACTGCACGTGTATTCCTGTTTCAGCTTCAAACTGATGTAATATGGAGGCCGGAATCATCCCATACCAATTATAAACGTTTAAATAGGGGGGCTCCTTGTTTTGATGTGTAGTGATAGAGAGATTTATATAAGATATGATGCCCCAAAAAAGGAGGGCTGCAGCAAGGGCCAATGCGCCGATAATTTTGATAGATTTATGATTTTCCGGCCAATTCAAAGTTAGAGCCCCCTTTGCTTTCTCTGGAAAGCAATTTAGTCACGACGTGTGTTAGAAATCAATGAAAATCGATAAAAAGCATATTCTAAAATCACAGAAAACAGGATAGCTCCCAAAATGCCAGTAAACGCGCTTATAACAGGGTAACTTTGCGAAAATTCCAGGATGCAAGAGAGCGAGGTTGGATTGCAAATGGGAACTCCCTTAGAAAGGACTGTTGTGTCCAGACATTTTGCTGTATTGACTGTCCAAGAGATCCGTAAACATATGCCTAAAATCACGAGAGCCCCAATGATACCAATATAAGGCCGAGGCAATGAATATCCAAACCGGACGCCCATTTGAGAGCCTATAATTCCTCCCCCCAGAAGAATAAGCACCAAGGATAAATCCACAGACTGTGTTCCAATAGCATACATAAATGTTGTAATGACGCTTATTCCGACGCCGGCCAAGAGGGTCGTGCCGTAGACGACAGGACTGGTGCGGCCAATTAAATAGGATATGGCGGGCATCATAAAAATACCATTTCCAACCCCTAAACTTGAGGTTAAGGCGCCATTAATGATGCCAACCAACAAAGGAAACAAGATACTTAACTCTACGCGTGTTCTGGTGAAATAAAGTTTTAACCCAATGAAGCGCGTCCAATTGGGCGTCTGAATGACTTTAGTGGCTGAACGGTAATGAGCCAAAGTCTTCAAACTTTGCCGGAATAAGACAAAAGACATGGCTGCCAGAACAATAATATAACTAACCGTGATAATGGAAACAGCCTGACCATGGGCATTTAACCAGCGCAGCAGGAATACGCCTAGAATGGCGCCGATAATTCCTCCGATTAGCAAAATGCCCCCTAACCGAAAATCAACATCATTGTTTCGGCGATAGTTCAATAATCCTGTTAAATTTGTTCCGATGGAATGATTGACCTGACTGGCGACGGCGACTAGAGGTGGCACACCAAGAACCATTAACGCAGGTGTGATAATGACTCCCCCCCCAACGCCGAGCATTCCGGACAAAAATCCCCCGACCCATCCTAAACCTAAAATTAGGAAGGGGTTCAAAGTAACGCCGGCTATCGGTAAAGTGAGTTCGAAGTCCATTTTATTGAGTATACAGTTTGCAGGGCCAAAAGGGAATTTGAAGTTTAGAACGTCTCCTAAAATTGCTAGGGTGTACTATTAAATATAAGGTTTGGTGACACAACGTATTTTTTTTAAACGTCACCCATCCCGACAAAGTCCCAAGATCCCTTT
>CAZXMD010000135.1:0-5259 GCA_964641635.1 uncultured Candidatus Finniella sp.
TCTCCCCCAATGGCCATGTTAATGACTTCCTGGATAGCTTGAACTGTTAAGCCATAGCGTGCCGCCTCTGTCCGTTTAATGGAGATATCAATGTAGCGTCCCCCTTCAAGCCGCTCTGCATAAACAGAGCTTGTCCCAGGCAATTTTTTCAACAACACTTCTATCTCTTGACCAAGGCTGTTAATGGTCTTTAGGTTAGGCCCTGTAATTTTGAGCCCCAATGCGCCTTTGATTCCCGTAGACAGCATCTCAATGCGGTTCCGGATGGGTTGCACCCATACATTGACAAGGCCAGGGACTTTTACGGTTGCGTCCAATTCAGCAATCAGCTTTTCCAGCGTCATGCCGGGCCGCCACTCGGAAGGATCTTTTAACTGGACCGTTGTCTCCAGCATTTCAAGAGGAGCTGGATCGGTTGCTGTTTCCGCCCTGCCCATTTTCCCAAACACACTTTTGACTTCTGGCATTTGTGCAATCATCCTGTCAGTTTGTTGCAATAGTTGACTGGCTTTTCCGATAGAGATGGTTGGAAACGTGCTGGGCATATAAAGTAGGTCACCCTCCTGCAAAGGAGGCATAAATTCAGAACCGATCTTGGTAATCGGGTAAAGCGTTAACCCCAAAAGAACAAAGGCAATCCCCAAGGTTGTTTTTGGGAAGTTGAGTGCAGGCTGGATCGTCCAATGATAGAGGAGAATGAAATATCGATTCAGCGGGTTTTTCTCCTCTGATGGAAGGTTATCCTTGATGAAGAAAACGATCAGCACTGGTAGAAGGGTAATAGAAAGACCTGCTGCGGCTGCCATTGCATATGTTTTGGTAAAGGCCAGTGGCGAGAACAACAGTCCCTCTTGATTCTGAAGAGCAAAAATAGGCAAAAAACTGATGGTAATGATGAGCAAACTAAAGAACAAAGGGGGTCCAACCTGAACTGCTGCGTTGCGAACAATGGTGAGATGATCCGGTGTTGTCAGGCGCTTCTTTGGGTTTTGACGCCGCCATGTTTCCAGATGTTTATGAATATTTTCAACCATGACAATGGCAACATCCACCATGGCCCCAATAGCAATAGCGATACCGCCCAAAGACATAATATTAGCCGTAATCCCCTGATAATACATCACGATGAAAGCTATTGAAATACCTAAGGGAAGGATAAGGATCACCACAAAAGCGGAACGGAGATGCCAAAGAAAAGCAAGGCATACCAAGGCCACAATGAGGCATTCTTCCAGTAACTTTTCAAATAGGTTCTTGATGGACCGTTCAATGACGCCGGAGCGGTCATAGGTGGGGACAATCTCAACCCCTTCGGGGAGGCTATTTTTTAAATCCTTAAGTTTATCTTTAACCCCTTGAATGGTCGCCAGCGGATTTTTCCCTGAGCGCATCACGATGATGCCCCCCACAACTTCTCCTTCCCCGTTAAGTTCCGCAATGCCTCTTCTTTGTTGGGGGCCTAACTGAACGTGGGCGATGTTTTTCAGCATAACGGGTGTCCCGTTCTTAACGACACCGATGGGGATCTGTTCAACATCTGACAGTGATCGGATAAATCCGTCAGAACGTAAAATATATTCAGATTCTGCCAATTCGAGAACCGACCCGCCACCCGTGATATTAGCGGCTTTCACTTTCTCCATGATATCATTAACAGATAAACCAAAAGCCCTCATCGCCTGAGGGTTTAAAATGATTTGATATTCCTTGACCATTCCGCCAATGGTTGCCACTTCAGAAACACCGGGCACGGTGCGCAGTTCAAACTTCAAGAACCAATCTTGAAGGCTGCGTAGTTGGGAGATATCTTTTTTGCCGGTGCGGTCTATAAGGGCATATTCATAAATCCACCCAACGCCCGTGGCGTCAGGTCCAAGTTCGGGACGCACCTCTTGGGGAAGTTTGTTGGCTGTTTGATTGAGATATTCCAAAACACGTGATCGCGCCCAATAGAGGTCTGTGTCTGGTTCAAAAAGAATATAAACAAACGAATCCCCAAAATAGGAATATCCTCTTACCGTCTTGGCGCCGGCAACAGCCATCATAGCTGTAGTCAGCGGATAGGTGATTTGTTCTTCAACAACTTGAGGGGAGCGTCCGGGATAGCTGGTCCGAACGATGACTTGAACATCTGACAAATCAGGGATAGCGTCAACAGATGTCTTTGCAACAGCATAGATTCCCCATAGAGATAAGAGAGCTGCACAAAACAAAACAACCTTGCGGTACTCTAAAGACCAGGTGATGATTTGAGCAATCATGAACCGTGTCCTGCCATGGAGGAGTGATCCATCGGAGCATCAGGCGAGGAAGAAGGGCTTTCTAAACGCTGAAGCGCGGATTTCATCTCCACTTCGGAATCTAGGAGAAATTGCGCAGAGGTTACGACCCTTTCGCCTGTACGAAGGCCTGAAACAATCTCGATGTGCTTTGAATCTTCCATGCCTGTAATAACGGCTTGGGGCTGGAATTTTCCATTATCCAATGCCAGAATGACGCGCTGTCCGCCTTCTTCCCAGATGACGGCTTCCCTTGGGATTTGGAGGACCCTCTTTGAGGGGGTCTGGATTTCTACATCAACAAACATATTGGGCTTGAAAAGGAATGAGGCATTGGAGAGACGGATCCGAACTTTTATTGTGAGGGAAATCGGGTCGATTTCCGGGTAGATATAATCGACTTTTCCTTGCCAGCTTTGGTTGGGAAATTGGGGTAGGCTAATTTTTGCACTTTGTCCCACTTTGACAAGGTATATTTGGGATGGGAAAATTTCAGCAATGACCCAAACTTCGGAAAGGTCTGTCAAACTCATAATGGTTGTTTCAGGCTTTACCCACATGCCTTCCCGAACATTAAGGGTATCAACATAACCCCTTCTGGGGGCATAAATGGTGACCCACGAATTGAGCTGCTTTGTCTTCTTGAGGTCCTCAATTTGTTTTTCAGAAATCCCAAGTGACCTTAATTTCCCAAGGGTATTCTCCTCGTCTTTTTGAGCGTTTCCTTTTGAGGCTATTAAATACTCTCGCTGGGCCAGTCTTAAATCCTTTGAATAGATTTCAAAAAGGGGCTGATCTTTTTCAATCAGCTCTTGTAATTCTTTGGCATAAAGCTTTTGAATCCATCCTTCTACATAAGAGTGGATATGGACCACTTTATCTTCATCGGCCTTTATCATCCCAAATGCCTGCACCAGCGGCATGAGGGGAGCCTCTTCCACCAAGGCTGTTCTGACGCCCAAGCTATTGATCACGCCGGGGGAGATGGTGATGAGAGGTTGTTCATTCTTCCCTTTGTTTTTTTCAGTTTCTTCATAAATGGGAACAAGTTCCATATTCATACGGGATTTTCCGGGATGGTCATAATGAATTTGGGGCTCCATGGCGTCAATCCAGTAAAGAATATTCTTTTGGGATACGGAAGTTGATGGCGTGAAACTATGAAGAACGTAGTAAGCTATGCCAAGAACAAAAAGGAAAATCCCCAGGAGAAGCAGGAGCCCGCGGTCGAACCTTGTTTTATATCTACGTAATTTCATAAAAGTAGCTCACAGTTAGATCTTTGAAGCTACTTAAAGTATCGGCAGCATATTCTTAAAAAAGGGTAAAGAACCTGTTCCTGATTTTCTGGATAGGCGCACCTCTTTTTCTGCGCCTTTGGCAACCATCGACGCCTTTAATGTGGCTCAAAAAATCCTTTCTTCTGAAACAGGTCAAGCGCCGCTTTACTCAGACGTGAAGTCTATATTGGTGAAGAAATAAGAGAGAATATCTTGCGTATAGTTTGATTTTTAAATCCCCTAAAAAATACGCCAGGTTATTTCTTGTCCTTGGAGTCCATCTCCTTTTCTTCAGCCCTCATTTTCTCCTTGAGGGCTTTCTTTTCTTCTTTTTCCTTTTTCTTAAGGGCTTTCATCTCTTTTTTTAAGGCCTTTACTTTCGCTTTGAGGGCTTTTATCTCTTCCTTAAGGGTTTTTTTCTTTGCCTTATACTCATCCCGGACTTCTTTCCTATGGGCTTTATACGCCATTTTGAGTTCTTTTTTCTTTTCTCTATATTCCGCCTTGGTTATAGTCTTGCTTTTCTTTTGCGCCTTCAGGTCGGCTTTCTTTTGGGTGTATTCAGCCCAGCTGGTTACTTTAACTTGCTGTTCCGGTAGGGTGGCTGACTTCTGCTCCATCGGTGCTTGAATAGTATCTGCCGCGGCATGCGCGAAGGGGAGGGCCAATAGGGTGGCAGCCAGGACAACGCTTTTATAAAACTTGGTCATTATATTCCTCCTAAACAAAATCAAGGGGTTAGAGTTCATTATATGACTGGGATGTTGATAATTCGTTAATGAAGTTCCTCTTTCTTGAATTGTAGAATATGGCGTCTTGAGTCATGAGATTGAATAGGTATGAAAGAATTTGTGAGGAGCAGAGAAAAGCGGGCCTTAAGGATGGGGACCTGACGCTGAGGTGTCTGGATATTGATACCTATAGCGAGCCCGTTATTTTCCTGCATCATGACTCCCATGTTTGCCGGGCGGAGGGATTGCATGCTTTTAGTCGTGTTCTTGTAACATCAGGAAAATGGTTGTATAGTGCATCGGTGTTCATGGAATTTTGGCAAGCGATGCTTATCCTACTCTTTTGCAGGCAGGCGTGTCCCATATCGTGACGTGCAATACAATCTCCCATCCAACCAATGGTATTAATCTGATCTCTTCTTTGAAAGATGCTGTTCAAAAGATTTTATCTGTTTGATAGACAGGCTTTCAAGTCTCCGATAGAATAGCGTAACTGAATTTGTTAGAAGAAGGCATTATTGGCATGTTCGCAACGCGTCGTCGTTTTCATAACTTTGATATATGGCCAGGATTTGTTGATGCTCTGGCGGCTGTGTTGATGGTGATCATCTTTGTATTGATGACATTTGTGGTTGCACAGCTTTATTTAACAGATGCCTTGAATGACCGGGACCAAACCCTACTTAACCTGAATAAACAGATTGATGCCCTTTCCCTTAATTTAAAGACGGAACGTATTTCCAAGGAAGAGGCCCATAAAATTTTGCTGGCCCTTGATGCGCAAGTAGCAGCGTTGAAGCAGGAATTAAGCTTAAGTAACCAGGATTTAGCAGCTGAGAAGATTGCCAAGACCCAAGAGGCTGAAAAAGCAGTGAGTTTGTCCCAACAAATTACAGAGCTGCAAGAGGCAATTACCCATTTAAATGCGGCCCTCAAGGCCGAGGAAGTTAAATATAAGGAACAAGAGCT
>CAZXMD010000136.1:0-5173 GCA_964641635.1 uncultured Candidatus Finniella sp.
TTGATTTTGAAATCCGTTCAAAAGTATAGCAAAGCATTTATATATACGGAGCAAGATAATCAGGATTTAACATATTTTATCGATTTTAATTTTCACCTTATTGAGGAGGCTATAGCCCAATTTAACACTTTATCGCATGGAGGACATAGCGATCATGAACCTTTCGATGAGAGATTAAATTTTCGTCAGAATACCATTATGCGGGCCCTTAGATCAAAACAATTACCTGATGTGAACGTTAGTTATGTGCGAGATAAATTTGGGGTTAGTAAATTAACAGCCATTAATGACCTTAAAGGGCTAGTATCCCTTGAATTGATAGAGTCTCGTCGGGTAGGAAAAAATGTTCTTTATCGATTAAAGGTGTCCATTTCACCACCTCTTTCTTTGCAAGATTAACCCTTGCGCATACTATAAGGAGCCACACAAATAATAAACCAAAGACGGTCGCCATATCACACCAATTGAATAGCAACTTACTGATTGTATTTAACAATCAAATCACCTTTCTTTTCTAATAGGAATTTTTGAATCCCTGTAGATGTGATGCTTTTATTGGAGGAAACATTAAGGGATCTCAAAGCTGGCATCGTGTGAAAATATCCTAAAGCAGTATCATCAAAACCACAAGCTTCTACATTCAAACACACGATAGATTTGCAGTCAGATAAAGCTTGTATCCCAGGATTTCCTAAATATGTACAGCCAGCATCTAAAATTTGTAACTTATCTAACAATTTCAAATTTTTAACACCAATATGTGTTATTTTGTTATAAGTAATCCTCAATTCAATTAATTCCCTTAGATATGATATAACAATAAATCCATCATCATCAAATCTGTTCTCAGAAACATCAAGGTAACGAAGATGAGCAAAGGGTACTAGGTTAACTAAGTCGATATTTTTTAAGTATGTTTCTGACACATTTAAGCCATAAAATGTACTAGCATAGGGTATGAGTTCTTTAAAGTCTATAGGATCATATTCTTGTTGCGACAAATCTAAGTTAAATGGTGTTATCTTGAGTTGTTCTAATGACTCGTGAGTGGTTGTGGAATTTCTTCTGTCAATTTCGATCTCATCAAAAGTATGCTCAGGAGAATATCTATCAAGGGAACCGATTGAGAATAACTCTGGCACATTTACGCCCGAAGCATCATGACTATCTTGATGGTATTTTGGCATATAAGATGGACTTTCTATCATAACTGGCTCAGTAGCCGCTATTATATTACTTAAACCAAACCATACTACATTAAAAAACGGTATGTATTTAAAAAAGGAATTATGCATTTTCTATTACCCCTACATTTTAGTAAATTTCTATATGGGTAAAATATCATAAAATGATGATATAAGTCAATATTTATTGATCCATAACATTAATTAGGGCAAATGGTGCTAATATATCCCATTGTACTTAAATCATATTTTAGACCCTTTTCTAAGGCTTCAACAATATCTGTAATATCAACAACTAATAAAAGGACATTTTGAGATAATGGCTCAATTTTGTATTTCTTATCACCTGATTTGACTTTATGAAGTAAATTACCAACTGGGTGGTCAAACTTATGTTTAATAGTGATGGTGTACGTTTTAGTCGGTACTTCTGATTTTCTTGCTGATGCTCCTGATTGGCTTGATCTTCCTTTGTTCTCAGTAAGGTTGATTGTTCCATGTTTAATGAGGGTTAGTGTCAGCTCTTTATAATTTGACATGGCCTCTGAGGTAAATTCTGATATTTCCTCTTTTCGTAATAATCCTTTAAGCCAATTTGTGCTAGTAATCTCTGATGGTGGTTTTAGTGCTTGCCGCTCTTGGGTACTTAGGTCTTGCCACATGGGCGTAGTTCCCCAAAAATCCAAGACGGTTTTAGAGTGTAAACACATTTTTTTCGATAAGGTCGTTGAATCTTGTTCTCTGGTAAAAATCTCTTGAGCTATTATTCGAAGCTGCTCAGTATCATTTTGTAAGTGCTCAAGGGCTGATGAATGATCCATTGCTTTGCTTTGGCAAGTCCAAAACAATACAAATGAAAAGATTACATATAATTTTTTCATAATAACATTCCTTTAAATCGTATTTAAATGAATAAACAAATTTTAATGCAAAACATAAAATAATTTTAATTCATAATTATATAACAAATAATTAATAGAGATATATCTATAATGAGGTTTGGTCTCATTTATTAGCGCAAGGCACTAAAATCGATTGTCTTGTTAACAATGCAGGTATCTATCCAGCATTATTACTCCGGCCAGCAAATAGTTGACGTTATGATGCGTAAGAAACCTCTGATTTTTGGAAATTGGAAATATGATTTAACAATATCGGGGCAGCTTTGAGTTCCAAAAAGATATTTGGTTATGTTGCTTTTCATCTCTGTAAGGTTCTTTGCACGATTTCTGCCTACCGCATTGCTTTTAACGTCCTGGTTCAAAAGCTCATCTGGATTAAGTTATGGACTATAAGAAGGTAAATAGAATAGCTCAATCCTGCCCTTGTTTTCTTCAAGCCAGGGTTTCAATATTTTAGCATGATGCACCCTGAGATTATCTAAAATCAGAAATATCTTTATGTCCGATCCTTTTGTTAGCCTTTTGATAAATTTAAGAAAGACATCGGCAGCAAAAGACTCTTCAAACAGCATAAATCGCATGGTTCCTTTATTCGTGACCGTCGAAATCATGTTCACCCTGAATCTTTTCCCCGTCGATTTTATAACTGGGGTCTTTCCTTTAAGGCTATAGCTCGTGCCAGTTTGGTGGTCTGATCGAAAACCAGCCTCATCCCCCCAATGAATCTCTGCCTTTTCTTCTTGAGCTCGAGCCGCAATCTTAGGATAAGTTTCCTCTAGCCAAATTCAACGGCCTTGTCTTGACGCTCGTATGCTCTAAGCAATGGTTTTTGTGGGGTAAAACCTTACCTTTTCAGATAGCTCCCAACGCTGCGAACGGCCATCTTAATGCCATATCTTTTTTCAATTAACATTCCAACGGCCTCACGAGTCCACAAAAAGAAAGGAAATTTCAATTGATCGGGGCAACGGTCGCGAATTATGTTAACGATTGTAGCACATTGATGCGGCTGCAGCTTGGTCATGTCTTGAGAGCGGCGCCCACGCTTCTTCCTGCTTACGGCCTTCTTTCCACCTTGTTGATATTAGCCACCCAGCAGCTAACGGCATATCTTGAAACTCCAAGAAGCTCGGCAACCTCTGTTCTTGTTTTATCATCTTCCAAAACAATTTTAATGGCCCTTAATCGAAGGGCTTCTTGTGCGTCCTGAGATAGTTTGCGGGCGTCTGTAAGTTCCATAAAAAGACAATATCAGAACTCCGCTCAATCGACAGCTATTTCATTGCCGGAGTAATAAGAAGCAATAGCTACTTTCATTATAGTTTCTATGTCTGTCCCCTCACTGGCCGCTCTCCGATACAAGTAGAGATCCGCGGCTCGGTTAGAAAACATCGCCCCTAGAACCTTGAAAAGACTGCAGGGGAAGTTCCTGCAACGTGAGGCCTGTCCGCGCCTTGAAGCGCTTAAGGTGGGTTTCAACGGTCGAAGGGGCCATGGAGAGGATGGAGCCGATCTCTTTATACGACTTGCCTTCCTGCAAAAGCTGTGCGCAAAGGGCTTCATAGGTCGTGATGTAATCGTTTTCCCCTTTCCCCATGTGGAAGCGGGACGACCGTTTCGGCAAAAAGAAGTTTTTGCGGCTCACGCCATGCCTGGATGGTAGGGTTTGAACAGGTTGTTTCCTTGATTTCTGGATCAAGGCCCGGGCCATTGCCGGAAACACCTCCGCAAACTTCTGAAGGTCTTTCAGGATATGGTAATAGTAGGCAAATGGGGTAGGGTGGCGCTCGGACATGGCGAATGTTGCGCAATCATAAAAATCCTTCCGTCGGCTTATGATGGTGAGGCCATGATAAATGCATCGGTTTTCCCTAATCAAGGAAAGGCGCGTTTCTGGTAACGATTCATCCCAGAAATAGAGGGACGATTGGCGAATATAAAAAGGCATATAGGGGGATGGTTCGATAAAGTCTTTTTCCAGAACGTCGTTAAAAAAGTCAGGGCGGTTTGCAAGGATAACTGCAAGGCCATCTTTATAAACCCCTTTGAACTGAAAGTAAGCTAACCCCCGCGGATGAAGAAAAGGGTGGCTTATTTTACCAACCTCCCGGGTTATATCAACCAGGCCGTCAGGATCCTTATTATGCACCGGCGTCATCCTTGTTCTTAAAAGTGGATGAACCCCTGAATTAAGACAGAACTTGTTTTTAAAACCGTCGTTGCTTATATGGTTTGATGCAGTTTCATCAGAGCTTCTATTTATGGGTATTTAGCACATGGAAGGAGGAATGCTTGTACCGGAACAATCGGGACGTGTGTTTTTTATAAAGGATGTATTATTCCGGATGGTTTGCAGAAAGTAATTACATGGCTTTCATGTCCAATGAGCATAATAATAAAACCTCTTTCTGCAAAAATTTTTAGGCGATAAATTCAATTGCTGTTTTATCCCTTAAGGGCCACGCGGAGCCCTTCAAATCCGCGCCAATCTTCAATTAAAAGGTCATGTTAGATGCGCATATCGGGTTTTTAGAACCCTGCACAGCCCATTTCCTCCACCCTATTCCTTAAATATTCCTTGATACCCATGACATCTTCGTCATCTTTATGGTGCGCAGGGTACGTAAAAAATACCTTCTGTTTCGCGATAACCAATTCCGGCAGGATGTTTTTGAGGTTGGTGTTTTGGATAATCGCCAGCTTATCATAAAGGCCTATGATGCCCTTGCCCTGTCGGGCGGCGTCAACCAGGCATTCCAGGGAGTTGGACAGAAAGGCGGGGTCGCGCCTTTTGCCCTTCCTGCCCCGCTCTCCTGTCCCCAACCCCAATATCCACGCTGCATCGTCAAAAGGATAGGCGTCAGGGGTGGGGGAAGAGGGCACAATAAGGTGATGGTTCTTAAGGTCACCCACTTTTTGAGGTTCCCCATGTTTTTCCAGATATTCCTGGCTTGCGTAAAGTTTCTTTTCCAGGGTAAAGAAGGGTTCCTGGATAACCCGCCACTGCTCATTTTCCCTGTCCCGCTTCGGGTCAGCCTTTGGGTTATAAGCCTGAATGGCAAGGTCTACATCCTGCACGATCACATT